>JACMJL010000052.1 GCA_014380625.1 Clostridiaceae bacterium | reverse complement strand
TGTTAAACCGGAAACTCATATAGAAATGCAAAAGGCCAAGAATGCTGACATAGTGTTCACAGTTGGGAGAGCTGACTTTACTAAAATTAATGATTTTAGTAATAGAATTGAGGCTTTTAAAAAGGTATTACAGGATAAGGGGATTAATGCTAATGTCACTACTGTATCAACATCCAGCATAACTGCTAGTGATTCCTTTGCATGGGATACCTATGATCACTATAATTTTAGACAAAGTTATGGACCAACGCTCCCTAATCATATAACAGTCAGTGGAAAAGATATTAAAATGATAGGATATACAGAGGTACCCTATAAGGATTTCCTTTTTGTAGCAGATGATAATAAAACACAGAAGACTTTCTCCTTTGATATGCAAAGAGATGCAACAGATTGGCATAGTATGGAGGGTGGAGGATTCCTCTTTAATTCCTCTATTAAGGATGGGAAAATACAAGGCTTTTGTGTGCTTGTTACTCAACAAGGAATAAAGTTGGATAAGATAACAAACGTAAATGTTAATGATTTCAGAAATGGAAAGTATGAATACGTTCAATACGCAGGTAGTTTACTTAAGAACTATCCGATTAATAATGCTTATAATAATCACAATTTTAAGATAGTTGTAGATCCCAATACTGTAAGCTTATGGGATAACGGAGTTCTCATAATTGATAATTTTGCATTACCTGCTAATGATTACGGCTCAGGTTTTGGTCCAATTACAAGTCATGCAAGTCATGGTTGCGGACAACAATCCTATTTTACTTTTAAAAACATTGTTATGCAAACAGTAAACGGGAAGAGTTTGGCAGAAGTTTTAAACGAGCAAAAGTGGAGAAGTGATGCTGAAAAATTCGTAGTGAACCTAAGTGACGATCAGGTACAGGATTTAAAAACCAGTGACATGATATCTAAAGTTTCAGAAATCATTCTTCAAAAGGGCCTATACTTTGGAGGTTTGGGAACGGCTACAAATGAAAGTCAATATAAAGCTCTTATTAATGGAATTGCCGGTAATGGTATTTACCTTAATAGTACAGACTTTAACTTGGCAATGAATAATCTTGAAAATTTTATGCTTAGTAAAATATTGTCTAAGAATTATCTAATAAATAATTATGTGAATCAAGGGGAATCGGTTTCCTATATAGACTCATATAAAGATATTGAAAATGATCCTATTATGGAAACAAAGTGGAAGTACGTTCATGACCCAAATGTTTTTGAAAATAATAGTGGGTTAATAGATTCTAATGACACTTACATAGATAAGCCAATAAATATATTTGATAAGATAGGGGCTTATGGAATAACCCTAAAAGCTAGAGATAACCCTTTTGGAGTAACTGATTATCTTGATGCTTTTAGAAAATGGTCTGATGAGACAGAATTATCAAAGGCTATAGTAGTTCAGAGAAGACCGATAGCAAAACTTGATGTGAAGTTAACCCTGTCCGCTGATAAGACAACTTGCTTTGCAACAATGGAGGAGGACTGCTATGACCTTGATCATGAAAATACTGCAGACAAGGGCATAGTAAGTAAACAATATAAATGGAAAAAAGTATCAGATGAGGGCTGGACAGAGGGAAGATTGCCTTCGAAACTACCAGTTGGACAAGACTACTTGGCAATGATGGTAGTGACGGACAAAGAGGGTACTTGTAGTGATTCAGCAGTAAAATTAATATCTACAAAGGCTCTTATTCAACCAACTCCCGTTGCAGATACAACGAAGCCAACTTTGACCCTTGCATTATCAAAAACAGAGGCTAATATTGGGGATGTAGTGCAAGTATATGTTGATGCTAAAGATAATGTAGGGATCGACAAGATAGAAATATATGTAGATGGAAAGTTAGCATCAGTAGCACTAGGGGCAAGAATTAATTTTGTTGCAAATGAAGTAAAGACAATTCCCGTAGAAGCAAGAGTTGTTGATCCGAGTGGCAATGAAGCCAGAGCTACAGCAGAATGTAAAGTAGTTGATAATAGAGACAAGGTACCACCGGTTGTCCAAATTACTACTCCTAAACCAGACTCTTTAATTATTACACCAACACAGCTTATTGGAACAGCAACCGATGATATACAATTGGCAAGCTATAAACTTCAGTACCGCTTAAAAGGTGCTTTAGATTACATCACCTTTGCACAAGCTACAGAGGCAAAATCAAATGGAATATTAGGGGTATTTGATCCTACTACCTTAGCAAATGGTGATTACGAAGTAAGGCTAACTGCTGAGGATGTTATAGGAAACAGTGCTTACATTGAAAACACCTATGTGGTTGACAGAACAAAGATACCGGGAGCAGATACAGAAAAGCCAAGTATTGAAATTACGATGTCTAAAACCACTGCTAATATAGGAGAAGAAGTACAAGCAACGGTAAAGGCTACGGACAACGTTAAAGTAGACAAGCTTGCCGTATATGTAGATGGGAAACTTGTAATGCAGGACCAAGGGACAGTAACCTTTACATCAAGTTCTGCAAAGATAATGAAGGTAGAAGTATCAGCAATTGACAGTAGCGGCAATGAGGCAAGACAAATAAATGAATGCCAATTTATAGGCACAAGTGATAAAATTGCCCCAGTTGTAAATATTGCTTTGCCAGCAGCAAACACTGCTATAACGAAAGAAACAGAGATTACTGGTACAGCTAAGGATGAAACCCAACTTGAAAGGTATAGACTTCAATATAGATTAAAGGGTGCAGCAGATTATATAACCTTCCTAGAATCCACCACAGCTAAAACAGATGAGGTATTAGGAGTCTTTGATCCAACTTTGTTAAATGCAGGAACCTATGAAGTTAAATTAATAGCGGAGGATAAGGGTGGAAATAGCGTCTATATTGAAACAACCTTTGTGGTTCCAGCACCTGATACTGAAAAACCATTAGTATCACTTGTATTATCTAAGGCAACAGCAAATGTAGGAGATACTGTAGAGGCAACTATAAAAGTTACGGACAATGTTAAAGTTAGTAAAGTAAGTGTTTATTTAGACGGCAAGCTTGTTATGGAGAATCAAGGGACCTTAACCTTTACAGCAAGCGAAGCCAAGATAATGAAATTACAAGTGGTTGCTTCTGATACTAGTGGAAATGAGGCAACTCAAACAGCTGAATGTTCTGTGATTGACACTAGAGACAAAATAGCACCGGTTGTGAATATAACCTTACCAGTAATAGGTAGAGCAATAACTAAGCCTACAGCAATTACAGGTACAGCTATGGATGAAACTAAACTAGAAAGGTACAGGCTTCAGTATAGACTGCAGGGCACTACAGACTTTACTACCTTCGCTGAAGCACAAGAACCAATAATTGATGGAACTTTAGGAACCTTTGATCCTACTAATTTAAAGAATGGAATCTATGAAATAAGGCTAATTGCAGAAGATAAGGGTGGAAATAATTCATATATACAGAATATCTATTTAGTAGAAGCTGCAGTTAATGATACAGAAAAACCAACTATAAACCTAGTAGTGTCAAAATCTGTTGCAAACCTTAATGATGTTGTACAAGTATACACTGTAGCTAAGGATAATGTAGCAGTAGATAAATTAGAATTATTTATTGATGGAAAATTAACAGAGCTTAAAGGTGGAATAGCAAGTTTTACTGCAAGTGAGGTAAAGACTGTTTCTATAAAAGCTGTAGCTGTAGATACTAACGGAAATCAGAGCGAACAAACTGTAGAGTGCAGAGTTCTTGACAATAGAGATGCAGTACCACCTACAGCGGAAATTAAGACACCTGAGGCAGACACTCACATATTAGCACCAACTAAAATAATAGGAACAGCTAAGGATGAAACAAAACTATATAGCTACAAATTAGAGTACCGATTGAAGGATTCAAAGGACTTTACTTTATTTAAACAATCCACAGATTCTAAATCCAATGAAGAACTAGGTGTATTTGACCCAACAATGCTGGTAAACGGGATCTATGAAGTAAGATTATCCGTAGAAGATATGGGAGGGAATATTTTAAGGACAACTACTACTTATGTAGTAGAAGGTGAAATGAAGATAGGTCATATGTCTATGGGTTTTGAAGACATAAACACCAGTGTTTCAGGAATGAAAATGTCTGTTACAAGGCAGTATGATAACGGAAATAAGCAAAAGGGTGACTTTGGAATAGGTTGGACATTAGGGCTTCATAATATGAAAATATATGTAAGTACACCTTTAGGAGAGGGCTGGGAACAAGTACAGCAAGGCACTAACCTAAGTACACGATATATAATTCGAGAAACTATACCACACTATATCACAGTAACTTATGGAGATGGAAAAAGTGATACCTTCAAAGCATCACTTAGTACGCAGTATCAACAATATGTACCAATAAGTCAAACAAAAATGAACTTCCAGTGCACAACTAATCCAAGGGTAAAGCTTGAATTAACAGGAGACAATACAGTAGACATTCTTGGTGGAATAGGAAGTATTCAACTATTCTCATCAGATTCCTTATTTGATGATTACATTTTAAATCCACAACGTTTTAAACTAACAAATGAGGAAGGTACAGAGGTTACAATTCATGTAACAAATGGCATAGAAAGCATTAAAGATAAAAATGGAAACACAATGATTATAGGCAAAGATGGGATTAAGGATTCAAGCGGAAATGGCGTAATCTTTACAAGAGACAGCCAAAATCGTATCATAACCGCAAAGGATCCAGCAGGGAATATAACAACCTATGGATATGATGCAGCAGGAGATCTTGTATCAGTAAAAAATCCCCTAGGGGATGTGGTTGGATTTAAGTATGATTCCAAACACAACATTATACAAATTACTGACCCAAGAGGTATAGCAGTAGCCCGAAATGAATATGACGAAAATGGAAGGCTGGTAGCTACTATTGATGCTGCTGGAAACAGAATGGAGTATTCTCATGATGTAGACGGTAGACAAGAGGTAATAAAGGATAGATTAGGTAATTCTACATTTACTAATTACGATGAGAAGGGTAATGTGTTATCACAGATAGATCCTATGGGAAACACTACTAAATATACATATGATGCCCGTAATAACAAGCTCACAGAAACCGATGCTGCAGGTAAAACAACAACCTACACCTACGATGATAGGAATAATCTTACATCTATAACTGATGCAACAGGTAACAAGACAGAATCCACTTATGACACCCAGGGACGAATGCTTACAGAGACAGATCCCATGGGAAATGTAACCTCTAAAAAGTATAATGATGCAGGCTATATAACCGAAGTAAAAGACCAGAAGGGGAATATTTCTACATTTACATATGATAATAGTGGAAACATTCTGACCATTACCGATGCTAAGGGTAGATTGACAAAATACACCTATGATAGTAATGGAAACAACCTAACTGAAACAACTCCAGATGGAAGTACAACAACTTATACTTATGATGTAAATGGAAACCTGAAGACAAGCACTGCCACAATTAAAGGTAAAATCGACACTGTTTCATTCACTTATGATTCACTAAACAGATTAACTAAAACCACAAATGCTGATGGAACTGAGTCTACTGTGGTATACAATGCTTTAGGTAAGAAATCGGTTGTAACTGATACTTCAGGTAAAGTCACACAATATGAGTATGATTTGGCTGGAAATCTTTCCAAATCTATCTACGCTGATAGGAGCGTGGAGAGTTTTACCTATGATAGCGAGGGAAAGAAACTTTCCTCCACTGACATAATGGGAAGAACTACAACTTATGCTTATGACAAGGCAGGAAGACAGACTAAGACTACCTTTGCTGATGGCACAAGTACAGAGAATGTGTATAATTCTGTTGGTCAAGAGGTAAAGAAAATAGATGAGAATGGTAACCCTACAGAATACACTTATGATGCTGTAGGCCGTAATACCCAGGTAAAGGATGCTTTGGGTAACATTACAGCATACGAATATGATAAAAACGGAAAAAAAATCAAATTGACTGATGCCAAAGGCAATGCAACTTTATATAACTACGACGCAAAAGGCATGTTAACTACTGTAATCTTCGCAAATGGTAGTAAAATAAGCTATGACTATGATGTACTTGGCAACAAGGTATCAGAAACCAATCAGGAAGGCAAAATAACTCGATTTGATTATGACTCAAACTTAAAGCTTAAAAAGGTTACTGATGTCCTTGGAAATGCAACAGAGTATTCTTATAATGACTTTGGTTCAATGGCTGTACAAAAGGATGCAAATGGAAATGAGACTAAATTTAATTACGATAGTATTGGAAGAAGGGTTAAACGTACTTTACAACTAGGTATGTCTGAGACTTTCGTGTATGAGAAGGTGGGCGCTCTTAAATCTCACACCAGCCTTAAAGGTGACACTACAACCTTCGCATATGATGATTTAGGGAGATTAATTCAGAGGACATATGCTGATGCTAGTACAGAAAAGTTCACCTATTATACTGATGGACAGAAAAAATCTGCTGAGGATAAGAGAGGCATAACATACTACCAGTACGATTCAAAAGGTAG
>JACMJL010000009.1 GCA_014380625.1 Clostridiaceae bacterium | reverse complement strand
TATCCATTATACCTTTTACTGGATTAAAGTTTTTAAATGCAATTACCACTCCATACATAGGCAAGTATTCAAATATAATAAAATATAACAGAACCGGTAAGGTTAGAAGGTAGAGTTGCCAATGCTTTTTTAAAGCTATACTCAATTTTTTCTTCCACAAAGGAATCTCTTTTAAACGATGTTTACTTAATGCTATATTTTCCACTATATCCCACCTTTCAAGTATATTTAATAAATTGAAGTCCACTATTATTATATTAGTTAAGTCACATCACAAATATATGATGTGACTTAACTATAGGACTATAGGATACATACAATTTCTTTATCAGTGTTGCCATTATTCATTACAATAATTAGAACCTATCTGTATCCCACAACTTTAGAAGCAGTGTCCTGCGTTATGATAAACGCTTTATATAATTTTCTTATTATTTATTTCTTAAGTCTTTCAGTTGCAGCTTTGTAAATAGCTAATACCTCATCTACCTTAAGTTTCTTAAAGGTTTCAGTATATTTAGTCCAGCCAGTATCAATAGACTCTGATCCAGAAACAAACTTTGCTCTCATTTCATTGATGTACTTGTTTATTTCTGTATCAAGTTCTTTAAGCTTTTCCTGTTCTTTATTGGTAAACCTTAAGCTGTTCCAATTTTCCTTTATTGCATATTTTTTGACCTCTTCCGTCTCTTTTATAACTTCAGGTGTAAGAAATTGGTTATCTTCCTTAGTCGCTATGTGTGGAGATACAGCTGTAATTGCAGTAGATATTAAACCTACAGCATTGTTAAAACTGAGTCCATTGGGATTTTTTGTGATAAATTCTGAATACTCGAAACCTCCACTGGCTTTTTTATTATACGTCTTTCCTTCTACTCCCATTTCTAATAATCTTCCACCTTCTACAGAATAGAAGTAGTCTACCCATTTCATCGTTTCATTCGGATATTTATTCTTTGATGTAATAGAGAAAGCACCTTCATCTAACATGCTTCTTACATCTGTATAAAGCTGATCTCCATTGGGTCCTTTTAAAGGAGGAACAAGTACAAAATCACCTGTAAATTTAACGTTAACATCATTTTTATTTGTACTAATAAATGAACCAATAATATCTGTAGTAGTTTTGGCTGCAAGATCTGCAGACTGCGCTTTAATCGTAAACATATCACTATCAATCAGTTTTTCTGAAAAAAGTTTGGCGCAGTACTCTAAAATGCTTTTATATCCTGCATCTGTAGGTAGAAAACGAACATTGCTTGTTTTTGGATCAAGATCATAATTAACTACATCAGGTGTATTCAGAGGTCCTCTGTTAGCAAGTCCCCATGAACCTTTTAGTAATGTAAAGAGCTTGAAACTGGCGTCTGATGTATATGGAATTTCATCTGCCTTGCCATTACCATTTGGATCCTTTTCCTTAAAGGCCTTTAATACTTTATAATAATCGTCCGTGGTTTGTGGTAATTGTAGTCCCAGTTTGTCAAGCCATTTTTTATTTAAGTACATTTTATAGCCAACAAGTTTTTCATCATAAGTATAAATCTGAGGTAGAGCATAAATTTTTCCATCTTCAGTGGTTATTCCCTTTTTAATATCGGGATACTTTGCAAGAGCTGCTTTTGTATTCGGTCCATATTTATCCATTAAAGTATCAAATGCTACTAGACTTCCTTGCCCACCATAATTACC
>JACMJL010000051.1 GCA_014380625.1 Clostridiaceae bacterium | reverse complement strand
CCTTATTCCTTAACATAAGCTACCTTTATTAATTCATCTAATGTAGTTATACCTTCTCTTACTAACCTTGAAGCATAACTTCTTAAAGTATACATTCCATTTTTAATGGCTAAATCCCTAAGTTCATCTGCATTTATTCCATCCATTATTCCGCCTCGGATATTCCTATCAATTTCCATTATTTCATAAACGCCTATTCTACCCTTATAACCGGTGCTATTACAATTTGTGCAGCCCCGTCCTTTGTATAAGGTTAAGGATTTCTCAGCTTCTACCCCTAATATCTTTTTTTCATGGTCTCCAGCTTTATATTCTTC
Source organism: Clostridiaceae bacterium (assembly GCA_014380625.1). GTDB lineage: Bacteria > Bacillota > Clostridia > Clostridiales > Clostridiaceae > JACMJL01. The sequence goes on along the minus strand of JACMJL010000051.1, from coordinate 7,862 downwards.
CTTACAGTTTGGACATATTCTTCTTACTAGTCTTTGGGCGATAACCCCCACAATGGCAGTGGCTGCCAAAAATGGTTCGATGCCCATATCTACCAATCTAAAGATGGTGGAGGGTGCGTCATTTGTATGTATGGTGCTCAACACAAGATGTCCCGTAATAGCGGCTCTAACTGCTATTTCTGCTGTTTCACCGTCTCTAATTTCTCCAATCATTATTATGTCAGGATCTTGCCTTAATATGGAACGTAGCCCGGCTGCAAAGGTCAGTCCTGCCTTTACATTAACACTTACTTGATTTATACCATCCATGGTATATTCTACGGGATCTTCCACAGTAATTATATTTGTATTTGATTTATTTAAATCACTAAGCACTGTGTAAAGGGTGGTGGACTTACCACTACCAGTTGGTCCTGTAATTAAAATAACACCATGCGGATTACTCATGATTCTAAGTAGTTTGTCCATTTCTTCTGTAGGTAGCCCTAACTGCTGTCTACCAACTAAAAATCCATCTCTTTTAAGTATTCTGATAACTACCTTTTCTCCATTTACAGTTGGAAGAATGGATACACGGAGATCTACTGCTTTACCCTCTGCTTTTGTTAGTATTCTCCCGTCTTGAGGAATTCTTTTCTCCGCAATATTTAAACTTGCTAGAATTTTGATACGAGCTACCAAAGCCATCATGTTTCTTTTTGGGGTCTTTAATACCTCTTGTAGTTCTCCATCAATTCTGTACCTAACCTTTACATAATCCTCAAAAGGTTCTATATGAATATCACTGGCTCCAGCCTTGGCTGCATTTCCAATAATAGAATCAATAAGTTTAACTACAGGTGCATTTTTAACTTCATCAAAATCTTCTTCACTCTCTATATTTCCAGTGATAGCATCCTTCTGATCTCCTTCAGTAGCAAGTTCATCAACCACGCGTTGAACATTTTGAGAGGAATAATATCTATCTATTACCTTTCTAATTTCGTCCTTACTAGCAATCATTGGGTCCACTTCATACCCTGTAGCAATTCTAATGTCCTCTATAGCAAAAATATTAAGAGGATCACTCATTGCAACTGTAATTTTTTCTATTTCTTTATTTATTTCTACAGGCACTAAAAGATATTTTTCGCATAAACTTTGAGGAACAGATCTTACCGCCTGTATATCTATTTGCATTAAATCTAAATATGCTCTTGGAATACCTAATTGTACTTCCAAAACATCGATTATAGTGTCTTCCATTAGAATATTATCTTCAATAAGTTGCTCACCCAGTCTTTTGCCAGTTATTCTCTGATTTTTCAGCACCGTTTGCAGCTGTGCTTCTGTTATTTTTTTCGTTTGAAGAAGTATATCTCCTAATTTTTGCTTTGTTTGGGCAGCCATTTTCAACACTCCTACCAAATTTTTCAGACTATTACAGCTATTATGTAATCTAATGTAATTATATACCACATTTTTACCATATACAATTAGATTTTCCATCTTTTTTGTAAGCATTTTTCGTCATAATATTTCGCGTCTAGGAGCTACTAGTCCTGATTCTTTGATAAATTTAAAACGTACTCACATTTCCATTCAAATTCCTTTAACCTTTTATTAATCAGGTATTTCATCCTGTTTATTTCTGCGATTTTTTATCTTCTTGATAAAATCAAAAAAATTTGTAAAATGGTGTGTTATTATTAAAAATAGGGTATAATTAGAAATAGGTTATAAATCGAAAGAGGTGTATCAATATTAACAATAATTATAAAACTATTCCCAATGAATATGAAACAAAGGTTAACATTACTTATCTAAAAATAAGCAAAAAAGATGGTTCCCTTCTTGATGCTGTAATAGATACTGAAGATTTAGAAAGAGTTTTAGCTAAGGGAGTTTGGTTTGCGGAATGGCATAAAGATTTCAATAACTATTTAGTTCAAAACCTAGCTGAAACTACAGATCCAAAACAACATGCAGAGAAACAAACTTTGCATTCCTTTATATTAAATGTAAGTCCAAAAGCTCCAATAAGGCATTTGAATGGAAATACCTTAGACAACAGAAAAGGCAATATGGAAGTATTTAACCACAATGCCCTAAATGACTATAAGATATTAGATGAAAACACCATAGCTATAATACTTAGAGATAAGTACGGCAAGGAAAATGGTAGAACCTTTATTGATAAAGAGGATTTGAATAAGGTTGTAATTCCTGGTTATACCTGGGTACTTTACATATCTAAAAAGGAGCCTTATGCCATTGCCAACACTCCAACCGGAAGAGTTTATTTAAATAGATTTCTTCTAGATACTCCAGAAGAAATGATTTCACATCCTATTAATCTTAATACCTTAGACAATAGAAAAGCTAATTTAGAAAATAAGGTTGTAGAAGAAGAGTAATTCATAAAGGAACAGTCTCAAAATAATGTTAACTAGGATATCTTTTTGACATACAAATCCTGCGGCATGGAACTTGGTGTTATAGATTACTCGCTGTGCAAAGAAAGACTACGGTTTCTGTTTATTAAATTACTAAACCCTTTAAACTCGCTTTCATTATGGTATAGAAGATATATAGACCAAAACTTTGATAATACTATTAAATTTATATTAGATTAACTGCACTCAAACAATAAAGGGTTCTTAACGTAATTTAATAAACAGAAACTAAGTCTTTCTAATGCTCTCTCGGATAATCTCGTCACACCAAATCCCATGCCGCAGGAAATAGTATTTGTAAAAACTATCTTAATCAACAAATTTGTTAAGGAATCTCTTACTAGTTAATTCCATCTTCAAAAATAAAAAGGAATTGTTTCAAAATAAATAATTATTTTGAAACAATTCCTTTTTTAATTCCCCTTAATCTTTAACAATGCCTCAAAGTCATTAAATACACTAATATCAAATTCATGGTGAACTTTAACTTCTTTTACATCGTACAGCTTACTTAATTGTTTTACAATTTGTATTAGAAAGTCATCATTTTTAACTAATAAGTACATTTTGCTCATGCTGCCATCGCCTATCTTTCCACACAAAATTCCTTCTAAGTTAAAGGCTCTTCTTGCGAATAACCCATTAATATGGGACATTACCCCCGCATGATTGTTTACCAATAATTCAATTACATAGTATTCACTATTTGTCATAAACTTCACCGCCTATCATTTCAGTTATTGGTGCCCCAGGTCTTACCATAGGGTATACATTTTCAGTTTCTCTAACTGGTACATTTATCAATACTGGTCCCGGTTCAACCAGCGCCTTTTTCAGGGTTCCCATTAAGTCTATTTCCTTTGATAAATCGTAGGCTGGAATTCCAAAACCTCTACTTATAGTTGCAAAGTCAGGATTTGTTATAAACTTAGATGCAATGTAATGTCCACTGTAGAACAATTCCTGTTGTTGTCTTACTAAGCCTAAATGTTTATTATTTAATATTATTATTTTTACATTCAAATTTAGATCAGCAAGAGTTGCAAGTTCCTGAATGTTCATAAGTATAGAACCGTCCCCAGTAAAACAGATAACTTGTTTGTCGGGATTTTCAAGCGCTGCACCAATAGCAGCGGGTAGCCCAAAACCCATGGTTCCAAGGCCTCCAGATGTTAACAAGGTTCTTGGACTTCTAAAAGGATATACCTGTGCAGTCCACATCTGATGTTGACCAACATCTGTAGTAATTATGCTATCCTTAGCAACTTGATTGCTAACATACTTTATAATATTTATTGGATGTAGTAGGTCATCAACAGGTGGAAGTATAAAGGGATGCTGAGTTTTTGCGTCTTCAACAAAATTAAGCCAACCTTCTCTCTTGTTTTCCTCAACAAGGGGAAGTAGTTCTTCTAGCACGGCTTTAATATCTCCTGTAATAGAATAATCCACACTTTTTAATTTATTGATTTCTGCTTCATCAATATCTACATGAATAATTTCCGCTTCAGGACAGAATTTTTTTATATTACCAGTAGCTCTATCGTCAAATCTAACGCCAAAAGCTAATAGCAAATCCGCTTCGTGAAGCAATATATTGGTATACCTAGTGCCATGCATCCCTAGCATTGAAAGATACAAGGGTTCATCACAAGAGAAGCAACCAAGTCCCATTAGTGTGGTTACTACAGGAATATTGTTCTTATTAGCTAGTTTTCTAATCTGCTGAGAAGCATTACCACTTAAAACGCCCCCACCTATATACAGGATAGGTCTCTTAGCTTTATTAATTTGTTCACAGGTCCATTCAATCATTGATCTATCAATAGAATTTTGTTGGGGAACTAGTATTTCTAGCTCAGGCCATGTATCCAATTCTATTATTTCTTGTTGTACGTCTTTTGGTACATCTATAAGCACTGGCCCAGGACGTCCTTCTTTAGCAACTCTAAAAGCCTCAGGAATTATTAGAAAAAGTTCCTTAGCAGACCTAACAATAAAGTTATGTTTAGTAATGGGGATAGTTAGCCCATAAGTGTCTACCTCTTGAAAGGCATCTGTTCCTATAAATGGATAGGCTACCTGCCCAGTAATACAAATTATTGGAATAGAATCTAGTTTTGCATCAGCAACTGCTGTAAGCAAATTGGTGGCACCAGGTCCAGAGGTTGCAAAACAAACTGCAACTTCTCCAGTAGACCGTGTCATTCCCTGGGCAATAAAAGCTCCACCTTGCTCATGTCTACATAGAATATGGTTAATACTACTTTTATATAAAGCATCATATAGTGGGAGATTTGCACCTCCTGGAATTCCAGCTATATTTTTTATCCCTTGCTGCTCTAATAATTTAATAATAATTTCTGATCCATTTAATTTCATATAAAGACCCCCTTACTTATTTTTAGGTATATAAAAAACCCTAAGTCCAGAAAGGACGAAGGGTTAACTTCGCGGTACCACCTAATTTTGCATATAAATGCACACTCAAACATAGTACAGGCTATTTACCGATACCACTGCCCCTATAACGATGGGTTTTCGTTCAAGCCTACTCTCCTAAGATTTCGGTTAAAAACTCCTTGGCTACCTTCTATATATCAATCATGGGAAGCTCACAGCATTCTTCCCTCTCTTAGTTTCAAGATATATTTACTCCTCCAAATCAACGTCTGTATTTTATAAAGTTATGCTTTTATGAAATTTTACTATAGATTTCTTGCATTGTCAAGAATATTCTAGCAACGCAATAATATTTTAAATTAAAACTTTAAATAGTTTAAATGGTATAATATGGTATAATTGGAACAAGAGTGGTGATTTAGATTGAATACTATCTATTTTAAAAAATTAATTGTTAATAGTATTATAATAATTTTTGTTATACTTTATTTTTTTCTTCTCTCCTTAGATTTGTTTCCAAGGTACTTTTTTCTACCTGCGGATTATATTAATTATTTCTGTGTTTTACTTTGTTTTATCTTGTCCCTTCTAATTGGTAAGGCTAATCTTGGTTTACAAGACCTTAACTTACTTAAGTTGGGGTTATTTCTAACCTGTCTAGCAGATTTATGTCTCATCCTATTTAACTGCTTACCCCATGGTATAGCTTTGTTTTGCCTTGTTCAGATAACTTATTCCCTTAGATATAAGGGAACTCACACTATTTTAATGCTAAAAGGTTTTGCTTTAGCTTTTACTTGTATTTTTAGTATATATCTAATTATATGCTTCACCCTTATAAATTTAGATATCTTATTTGTTTTCGGCTTGTTTTATGCAATTTGTCTTATTACAAGTGTTATATCTGCATTAAAAAGTAAATACCAAAAGCCCAATAAGTACATGGTGACCTTTGGTATGATGCTTTTCCTTTTATGTGATATAAATGTTGCCTTAAGAAATGTAACCTCACTAATTTCTTTGCCTGATAGCTTTACCACTATAACCTACCAACTTTCCAGTAGCTTAATTTTTGTTTTTTATTTACCATCCCAGTTACTATTAGCATTAAGCGGGACAGACTGGGGACAGTCACCAATTAAGTCACAGTTTTAAAACACATTAGCCCCTTTATACTTGAATAGAAACTCTCATCTCCCATAATTAAGGTAACTGAGGTTTTTTCCACCCTAAAATTATGCTGTTTAAATAAATAGGAACATAATTTATGATCTATTGTACTTATATCTATGGTAACCTGCATAAGTTGATTTTCAGCACAATATTTATAAACACCACTTAATACACCATTCATGACTTCATCATAAGGTATACTACCAGCTTTAATGCATACTAATCTTATATTTACAGTGTTTGACTCCTCCTCAAATATTGATTTGTTTCTTAAAACTCCAAAACCAATAAACTGTTCTTCTTCGTATATATTAAAAACCTCACCCATTTTACTACTTTTAATTTGCTTAAGTTCAGAGGACATGTCCAAACCTTCATATAATCCATTGGAAAGCTTCTTAGCTTCCTTAATAATTTTTCTATATTCATTTTTGTTATTTATATCTACTATGTTAACCTTCAAGGTATCCTTAACTCTTCTTCTTAAATCTGGTTCTTCTATAAACTTGCTTAACCTTAAAGTTATTTCCTTAGGAATGAACCCAAGGCTAATATAAAATCCTATATTATATCCTGATTGTGGCATGGTGACTAGTCCTATGTTCTTTATTTCATATTTACTTTTAAACATTTTAATAGTGGCTCTCACAAGGTCTTTACCAATTCCCTTACCTTTGAAATCTGGATGAACCCCTAGTGTGCCAAACCAAGCATAATTACCTGCTAGGTGATTAAAAATATAACCAACTACTACATTCTCTTCTTCGTACACCAAAGAACATTTATCCACCTCTATATAACTCTTCAATAATTCAAATACTCTAAAGTAATCAGTTTTAAAACATATTCTATCTATTTTCTGTACTTCCTTTATGTCTTCAACCTTCATTTTTCTTATCACAAAACCACCCCCTATTTTTCAGCCCAAGAATCTGCAATTGTAACATCTGCAACTACTGGTACATGTTTTAAATAATAGGCCCCTGCCTTCTCCATTATACTTTTTAATAGGAAGGCTGCACTCTGTGCCTTATCTTCCTCCACTTCTAAAATTATTTCATCATGAACACTGGCCACATTTTTTCCCTCTAGAGCCTTTATTGCTGGCACTAGTAAAGCCAAAGCTTTTTTGTTTATATCTGCAGCTGTACCCTGAACAGGTATGTTTAATAAAGCCGTTAGTAAAGGTTGTTCTCCATACATACAACGTCTTCCACTTAAGGTTCTACTTTCTGTCACATTAATCTGTCTTTTCATAACAGCATGCCAATTAGCTATTCCTTTATAGGCTTTAAAAAATCTATTTCTAAAAACCTCAGCCTCTTCAAGAGTCATATCTGTTCCATAAACAGTTTTAGCATAGCCTTGTAATCCCTTTGCCCCCATAGCATATATAAGTCCAAAGTTTACCGCTTTAGCTGCTTGTCTTTCTTCCTTTGTAATGTGTATAATACTTTTGTTTGCTATGAGTGATGCTGTTAATGCATGTAGGTCCTGGCCTTTTTTATATGCCTCAAGCATTGTTTCATCTTTGGCTATTTCAGCTGCTACCCTAAGTTCTATCTGTGAATAATCCGCTATTACAAACTTATGTCCCCTTGCAGGTACAAAACACTCCCTAAACTCCTTGCCTCGTGGAATCTGTTGAATATTTGGGTTACCGCAAGAAAATCTTCCTGACTGAGAACCTATTTGTCTATAACTTGAATGAATCCGCTGAGATTCAGAGTTAATCCACTCAGGTATAGGTGTCAAGAAACCTTGTATGGCTTTTGAAACACGTCTATAATCTATTAGCCACTCTACTATCTTAGAACTATCCTTGTACTTTAATAATTCATAATATGAAGT
>JACMJL010000050.1 GCA_014380625.1 Clostridiaceae bacterium | reverse complement strand
TTGGAACCACCTATGAGGATACAAGAAAGTTGACCATAGATAAAATTGAAGAAAGAATAGGGGATACCTTTAGAGAATATGAGATAAGAAGAGCCTTCACAGCCCATAGGATAATTAATGTGTTAAAATTGCGGGATGGAGTTTTTGTAGATACCCCTGAGGAAGCCTTAAATAAATTAATGGTAGAAGGCTTTGAGGAAGTAATCGTGCAGCCTCTTCATTTAATTCCTGGAGAAGAATATCAATACGTAATGAAGGTTGTTGAGAACTTCAAAAAATCCTTTAAAAAGATCTCAGCAGGAAGACCAGCTTTGTTTTTTAAGGGATTTGAGAACCAACTTCCAGATGATTATGAAATTCTAGTAAAGTCTATTGAAACTATAATACCTAATAGAGGTATCACTGTTTTTATGGGGCATGGTAGTGCACATAGTGCTAATGCTTGTTACTCTTGTCTCCAGCTTGTGTTGCAGGATAGAGGCTTTAATAATGTTTACATAGCTAATGTAGAGGGATATCCAGATATTCAGAATGTTATTAGTAAGATAAAAATATCCCAAACCGTAGAAGCAAAAAAGAAAGAAGTAACCTTAATACCCTTAATGTTAGTATCAGGAGATCATGCAAGAAATGACATGGCGGGAGAGGAAGAGGATTCCTTTAAAAACTTATTACTTAAAGCAGGATTTAAAGTAAATTTATATCTCCACGGATTGGGAGAGCTTCAAGATTTTCAGGATATATACCTTAAACATATTGAGGATGTTATAGAAGATAGATATGAGGGCTGTGGGAAAACAAGAAAAGGAGATATTTAGTATGAAAAGTATAGTTATTTCCTCTAATAGTAGTGGAGGAGGAAAAACAACCCTTACATTAGGACTTATGAAGGCAATTATTAAAAGAGGATTTGAAGTTCAGGGTTATAAGGCTGGGCCGGATTACATTGATCCTGCTTTTCATAAACATGTAACAGATAAAGCTTCTAGAAATCTTGACCTATATCTTATGGGAGAGGCTGGTGTAAAGGCTTCTTATAGTAGAGGTACAGGTGAATTTGGAGTAATTGAAGGGGTTATGGGACTTTATGATGGTAAGGGTGTGGATTCAGAATATTCCACTGCACATTTAGCAAAACTTCTAAAACTACCAATAGTTTTAGTTATTACACCTAAAGCACAGAGTGTAACCCTTTGTGCCGAGATAAATGGTATTCTTAATTTTGAAGATTCCAATATAGTAGGTGTGATTTTAAATAATATTAATGGTGGTTATTATAAACTTTTAAAGGCTGCTATAGAGAAAAATTGTAGCCCTAATTTAAAAGTATTTGGCTATTTACCTAAGGATGAAAGGTTAGAGCTTAAAAGCAGGCATTTAGGCCTGGTACAGAGTAGTGAAGTTAAAGATTTAGATAAGAAAATTGAAAGCTGTAGTCAGTTGCTTGAGGACTATGTAGACATAGATAGCTTACTTTCAGAATTTATGGAAACTGAAGAATTTCAGGATGATTTTCATAGAGAAAGTATAGGATTAAAAATAGCTGTAGCTCAGGATAAAGCTTTTAACTTTTATTATAAAGAAAATATGGAACTCTTAGAGGAGTACGGAACTGTAGAATACTTTAGTCCGCTTAAGGACAAAAAACTGCCTGAGAACATTGATTTTTTATATCTAGGTGGAGGCTATCCAGAAGTATTTATATCAGAATTAAGTAATAATAAATCAATGCTTAATAGTATAAAGAATGCTTTAGATAACGGACTTAAATGTTATGCGGAATGTGGCGGATTAATGTATCTTACTAATAGTATTGAGGGTAAAGGCACTGTAGGATTTTTCAAGGGTGAGGCACATATGGCTACAGGGTTACAAAATTTCGGGTATGCCCAGTTAACGGTTGTAAAAGATAATTCTGTAGTTAAACAAGGTTTAACAATTAATTGTCACGAGTTTCATAAGTCCTTTGTAGATATGAGGGAGGAAACTGTGTGTAATGTGGATAAAATCAGCTTTGACGGTGGATTAAAGCAATGGAACTGTGGATATCTTAAAAATAATACTATGGGGACTTATGCACATATTCATTTTTTTGGTAACATGAAGTTTATTGAGAGTATGTTGGATTAAGATGTTTTCTCGGATATACAAATCCTGCAGTATGGAATTCGATGTTGGTGGATTACTCGCTGTGCTAAAAAAGACTAGAGTTGACCTTTGATAAATTTCTAAACCCTTTAAACTCACTATCATAGGATGGAAAAAGATATATAGACCATAAATTATATATTTAGCATGAAAGCTTTAGTTAATATAATTACGCTCAAACAGTAAAGGCTTCTTAACGAAATTTAACAAAAATCAACTAAGTCTTTCTAAAGCTCGCTCGAATAATCTCTGCACATCAAATGCCATACCGCAGGAAATAGTATTTCGAGAAATTATCTTAATTTAGAAATTGGTTAAGAAGTGTTGAGATATAATCTATTTCCGTAAGTTGGAGAGACTGTGCTCAATTTTTAATAAATTAACAGTGGAAAACTATGGCAAATGAAAGGTGGCGTTAAAAATGGATTATATTAAAATACCTATGGATATTGAAAAGAGAAGTTTTGAAATAATTGGGGAAGAGATGGGACCGGTTAATTTTGGGGAACGAGAGTTATCTATAATTAAGAGAGTTATTCATACTACTGCGGACTTTGAGTATAAGGATTTAGTTTATATTAGGGATGGAGCTATTGATGCTGCTTTAGAATTATTAAAAAGTGGAGTTACAATTTACACGGATACAAATATGGCTTTATCGGGAATAAATAAAAAGGCCCTGAAGGATTTAAATTGCAAGGTAGTGTGTTATGTAAATAATGAAGTGGTGGCAGTTATTGCTAAAGAAAGAGGAATCACTAGATCTATGGCTGCGGTAGAAAAGGCTGTGGAGGATGGGATTGAATTCTTCGTGTTTGGAAATGCACCAACTGCATTGTATAGACTTAAGGAGTTAATAGAAGAGGGTAAGTCTAAAGCCAGTTTTGTTATCGGGGCACCTATTGGGTTTGTTGGAGCAGCTGAATCAAAGGTGGACTTTGAGAAACTTTCGATTCCTATGATTACAATTCAAGGAAGAAAAGGTGGGAGTTCTGTGGCTGCGGCCATTGTTAATGCATTAATGTATATGCTTATAGATAGAGGATAAGGGGAGAGGTATACGGATGCTTGAACTATATATAAATAGTGATGGAAAGAAACTTAGATGTGGGTATACTACCGGTTCTTGTGCCGCAGCGGCAGCTAAGGCTGCAACTAAAATGCTTTATTCTGGAGTGGAACTTAAGGAAATAAAAATAGATACACCTAAGGGCATAGTATTGGATCTAAAGATAGAGAAAATCAATAAGGGAGTTAATTTTGTGGAATGCTGCATAATAAAAGATGGTGGTGACGACCCTGACGTAACTCATGGTCTTGAAATATGGGCTAGGGCTGAAAAAAGGCAAAGTGGTTATACCTTAAAAGGTGGAGTTGGAGTAGGGGTAGTTAGGGGTGAAGGGCTTTATATCAAAAGGGGGGAATGGGCCATAAATCCAGTTCCAAGGCTTATGATTGAAAAGGAAGTTAGGGTAGTGCTTCCAGAGGACAAGGGTGTTGAGATAACCATATTCGTTCCAAGAGGAGAAGAGGTTGCAAAAAAAACCTTTAATCCAAGACTTAATATTATTGGCGGAATATCCATTCTTGGAACCACAGGAATTGTAACTCCAATGTCTGAAGAAGCTTTGAAGGAGTCAATTCATTTAGAAATTTCTCAAAAGGTAGCTAATGGTTATAAAGAATTGTTACTTCTCTTTGGTAACATGGGAGAAGATAAGGCCTTAAAGCTTAACATAGATATGAATAATTCTATAATGATGTCTAACTATGTTGGTTTTGCATTAAATAGTTGTATGGAAAAGGAAGTTAAGAAAATATTAATAGTGGGGCATATCGGGAAAATCTGTAAAATAGCAGCGGGATGTTTTAATACTCATAGTAGAGTTTGTGATGTAAGGCTGGAGATATTAGCCTTGGAGCTAGCGCTTATGGGAGCAGAAACTGAATTAGTTACGAAGGTATATAATGAAAAAACTACTGAGGGAGCTTGCAAGATAATCCCTTCTAAGTATGATAACATATATGAGAGAATAGGTAAAAAGATAGTAGCTAGAATAGAGCAATATACCTTTAACACAATAGAAGTGGAGGTAGTGATGTTCTCCATGGAAAAGGGTGTTTTGTGGGATGGAAGAGGGAGAGTATAATGATTTATATAGTTGGAATTGGTCCTGGTAGCAAGGAATACATACTTCCCAAGGCACAGCAGGTAATTAAAACCTGTGATGTTGTCCTAGGTTTTGAAAGAGCTATAAGTTCTATAGAGCATGATAATAAATCTGTGATTAAATCCCTTGCGGAGGTTTTGAATCATATAAGGGATAACAAGGGAAAAGATATTGCTATTGTAGCCTCTGGAGATCCTTGTTTTTATGGAATAAATGATTATATAAATAAAAATTATGAAGAAAAGGTTCAGGTGATACCAGGTATAAGTTCTTTTCAATACCTGATGGCAAAATTAAACAAGTCCTGGCAAGGTGCAATGCTAGGAAGTCTCCATGGAAGAAAAGAGGAGTTTATACAAAAGATAGAAATCAATAAACTTTCTATTTGGCTTACAGATAAAGAAAATTCACCGGATTTCATTTGCAGGGAATTGATTAGAAATAATATTAAGGCATTAGTTTATGTAGGGATTAATTTATCCTATGAAGATGAACTGATTGTAAGTGGAACTGAGAGATCAATTTCTGAAATGAAATTTAGTGAATTGTCCGTGGTGGTAATAGAAACCCTGGAGTAAAAGATAAGGAGTGGAGGCACTTGATATATATTAAAGATAAAGAGTTTATTAGAGGTAACTCTCCAATGACCAAGGAAGAAATAAGGATTCTAAGTATAGCAAAATTGGAGCTTAGGGACGGTTATGTACTTTTGGACGTTGGAGCAGGAACTGGATCTGTAAGTATTCAGATGAGTAAATGTTGTCCAAAGGGTGAAATCCTAGCAATTGAGAAGGATTTAGAGGCACTAGAGGTACTTACTAAAAACATAGATAAATTTAAGGTAACTAACATGACTGTGATTCAAGGTGAGGCACTGGAGGTTTGCAAAGGAATTAACAAAGAGTTTGATGGGATTTTTGTTGGTGGAAGTGGCGGAAATATTGAAGAAATTATAAAACAGTATTCCTTAAAGCTTAAGCCCGGGAGGAATATGGTTTTGAATTTTATAACTATAGATAATCTTTATAAGGCTATGAGTACACTAAAGGAATTAGGCTTTGATACAGAATGCCTTCAGCTTAGTGTAAGTAAAACTAAAGGAGAAAGTTACATGCTGTTTGCAAACAATCCAATATTTATTTTAACAGGAAGAAAGTCTGAAGAGGTGAAAAATGGCTAAATTATACGGTGTAGGGGTAGGACCTGGGGATAGTGAACTATTAACCTTAAAAGCGGTTAGAATAATTGGAAACTGTGAAGTGGTAATTGCCCCTAGCGCTATGGCAGGGGGAGCAAGTATCGCATTAGCTACAGCAAGGGAATTCATCAAAGAAGGTACTGAAGTAATTATAAAACACTTCCCTATGGGCGGGGAGGAACAAGAAGGAAAAATATATGAAGCCTTTAAGACTGTGGAAGAGAAACTTAAGGAAGGCAAGAATATAGCTTTTCTAACAATAGGGGATCCCTTTGTTTATAGTACCTATATATATCTTCTTAAATATATAGAGGAGCAGGGTTATGAAACAGAAACCATACCTGGTATAACCTCCTTTTGTGCTTGTGCAAGTTTGGCTAAGGAACCCTTAGTAATTGGAGATGAGCCCTTACTTATAATTCCGGGAGATAGACTTGATTGTATAAAGAATGAAAAGTATATAGTAATTATGAAGGTATATAAGCAGGAGGAAAAAATAATAAACTGTTTAGACAAGTTAGGCTTTAGCTACGTGTATGTAAAAAAAGCTGGAAGAGATGGTGAGCAGGTTATTAGGGATAAAGATGAGATATTGAAAAATAGAGAGTATATGTCTTTAATAATTGCACATAGAGACTAAGAAAGGGTGATATTATGGTTTATTTTATAGGCGCAGGTCCTGGAGATGTGGATTTAATAACTGTTAAGGGAAGAGATATTCTTTCTATAGCAGATGTGGTTATATATGCAGGTTCACTAGTAAGCAAAGAACATATAACCTTTTGTAAAGAGGGGGTAGAGATACATAATTCTGCCACCATGAATTTAGAACAGGTTATTAAGGTGATGGAAGATAGGGACGCTGAAGGCAAGGTTACAGTACGCCTCCATACGGGGGATCCGGCGATTTATGGAGCAATAAAAGAACAAATGGACGAACTACAAAAAAGAAATATTCAATACAAGGTAATACCTGGGGTTAGCTCTTTTACTGCAGCAGCAGCCAGCATTCAAAAGGAGTTTACCCTACCAAATGTAACTCAAACAGTTATACTTACCCGAGTGGAGGGGAGAACCCCTGTACCTGAGAGTGAAAGCTTGGAAAAGTTAGCGGCAATAGGAGCTTCTATGGCTATTTTCCTATCAATAAATATGATTGATAAGGTGGTGGAAAAACTTAGAAAAGGCTATGGAAGAAATGTTCCTGTAGCTGTAGTAGAGAGGGCAACTTGGGAGGATGAGAGAAGTATAATTGGTACCTTAGATGACATTT
>JACMJL010000049.1 GCA_014380625.1 Clostridiaceae bacterium | reverse complement strand
TTAGTTTTGTATAATCTAATTCCTCCATTATTTGGCTTAGCAGTCTCACTGAATCATCTTCAGGTATCAAAATTCCTGTTTCTACAGGAAAATCTAATTGATAAACCTTGCAACTATTGCTATAATCTTTTTGTATAGTTTTGTTTTTTTGCATGAACAAATTATGCACAGAAAAGTGAATTCTTATGAGTTCGCTTTTATTTTTTTACAAAAAACAAGAGCCGTCTCGCTCTAGAAATTACTTTCTATTTTGAGACGGCCCCTTTTATATTTTAACTTTTTCTCCTTAATCATAGTAATTTCATATTTTACTATAAGCTTGTCCAATTTTTGACTACAATTTACTACATCTGGATAGGTTGGTTTATTTAATGATAAAAGGTATATAAGTCTATCTCTACAATTCTCAATTTTAACTTTCAAAAGTTCTAAGGTAAAATTCATATTATCAACTCCTATTTAAAAATATAATATTTCATTAGTTAATTATATTTTAACATATTTAAACAATTTGCAAAGTTAAATCATTTTACAAATTGTTACAAAAAGCACAAGCATATGTTAAATACAAACATAAAGATTTACTTATATACATATTTTTGAAGTTAGTAAGTGAGATAAATGTTTATTTTTAAAAAAATAAAATATCTAAAAGTTAAAAACTTGTAATATTATAAGATAAACTTTAACTTCTTATTTTATTTCAGCGCCCTTACTTTGATTTTATCCTTGAATTTAGTATAATATTAATATCATACATAGATTTAGAAAAGAGGGTTAACATTGGCTGTAAAAGTTGAAAGTATAATTAAAGATTTAAAACTTGAAGTACTTGTTGAAGGTGATCAAAGCATGGAGATAGGTGTAAGTGATATTAATAGACCGGGACTTCAATTTGCAGGGTTCTATAATTATTTTGCAAATGAAAGAGTTCAGATAGTGGGTCATGCGGAATGGGGATATTTAGATGCAATGCAAACAGTTTTAAGAAGTAAAAGGTTAAAAAAGTATTTTAAATTTGATACACCCTGTACTATTATGACTAGAGGGCTTGAGCCTCACGCAGAATTTATTGCAAGTGCCAAAGAAAATAATAGATGTATATTAAGAACGAGTAGTATTTCTACAAGATTTATTAATAAATTAATGAACTATCTAGATGAAAAATTAGCACCAGAAACTAGATTGCATGGAGTATTGGTAGATGTTTATGGTATAGGAATGCTTATAATTGGGGAAAGTGGAATAGGTAAGAGTGAAACGGCTTTAGAATTAATCAAAAGAGGACACAGACTGGTAGCTGACGATGCAGTGGATGTTAAGGGAATTGATGGTGTTCTAAAGGGTTCTTCTCCTTATATTACCTCTGGAATGATTGAAGTAAGAGGTATGGGAATTATTGACGTTCCAGCATTGTATGGATTAAGCTCAGTACTTGAGTCGAAAACTGTGAACTTAATTATTTCTTTGGACTCTTGGAATGAAAATGAAACCTATGATAGACTTGGTATAGATGATGAATTTATAGATATTTTAAATATACCAGTTAAAAAGATTACAATACCTATTAGACCAGGTAGAAATTTAGCTGTTATAGTTGAAGCCGCCGCAGCAAATTATAGATATAGTTTGAATTCAAAAGTTTCACCAGTGGAAGTTATAGATAGAAGAATGGATGAAATGATGAGACATGATGCAAAAAATAGATATTAAAAAAAGGAGTAAGAAAATGACAGAAAAAAATAATTCTCTAGAAAAGAAATATGAATTTGCTTGGGATAAGTATACTAAAAAAGATTTAGTTGAAGTGTCAGCTCTTTCTGAAAGGTATAAAGAATTTATGTCAAAATGCAAAACTGAAAGAGAATGTGTAACCGAATTTGTCACTAGAGCAGAGAAAAGTGGATATAAGGATCTTAATGATATTATAAAAGGTAATTTGAGAGTAAAACCTGGAGATAAAGTGTATGCCAACAATAAAGGCAAGGCAGTTGTAATGTTTCATATTGGAAAGGAATCAATGGACAAAGGTCTTAATATTTTAGGCGCACATGTTGATTCACCAAGACTTGATTTAAAACAGAATCCATTATATGAAGATTCTGATTTGGCACTTTTTAAAACTCATTATTATGGTGGAATTAAAAAATATCAATGGGTAACTATTCCTTTGGCTATACATGGCGTTGTAGTAAAAAAGGATGGCACTGTAGTAAATATAGTTATTGGAGAAGATGATAATGACCCAGTACTAGGAATTTCTGATATACTTGTACATTTAGCGGCGGATCAACTGGAAAAAAAGGTTGCAAAGGCTATTGAGGGGGAAGATTTAAATCTTTTAATTGGTAGCATACCTACCTCAGATCAGAAATCAAAAAATAGAGTAAAGACAAATATGTTAAATATTTTTAATGAAAAATACGGAATTACTGAAGAGGATTTTGTTTCTGCAGAGCTGGAAGTAGTACCCGCAGGAAAGGCAAGAGATTATGGTATTGATAGAAGTTTAGTAATGGCCTATGGTCAAGATGATAGAGTTTGTTCTTATACCTCCTTTGAAGCAATGCTGAAGCTAGAAAAGGTAGATAAGACCTGTATAACCTTGTTAGTAGATAAAGAGGAAATAGGTAGCGTTGGAGCTACTGGAATGCACTCAAAGTTCTTTGAAAATACTGTGGCAGAAGTAATGAATGCTATAGGTGATTATAGTGAGCTAAAATTAAGAAGAGTGCTTTCTAATTCTCAAATGTTGTCATCAGATGTAAGTGCAGCCTTTGACCCTAATTATCCAAATGTAATGGAAAAAAGAAATACAGCATATTTTGGTAAAGGAATTGTCTTGAATAAATATACTGGGGCTAGAGGCAAAAATGGATGTAATGATGCAAATCCTGAGTTTATAGCAAAGTTAAGAGGTATATTTAATAGTGAAAATATTACTTGGCAGACTTCAGAACTTGGTAAGGTGGATCAAGGAGGTGGGGGAACTATTGCCTATATCTTAGCTGAATATGGAATGGAAGTAATTGATTGTGGAGTTGCACTTCAAAATATGCATTCTCCTTGGGAAATAGCGAGTAAAGCTGATATATATGAAACTCTAAGGGCATATTCTGCATTTTTAACTAAAGCATAAGCTTTTAATTTTTATTTATTTCAGAGGTATAAAGGGGCCGTCTCAAAATAGAAAGCAATTTCTAGAGCGAGACTGCTCCTTTTTTTTACAAAAAAATAAAAAGCGAACTCATAAGAATTCACTTTT
>JACMJL010000048.1 GCA_014380625.1 Clostridiaceae bacterium | reverse complement strand
TGAAATTCTTACTTCTAATAGTAAAGATTCCTGGGAGATATTTGATTGCACTCCTGATTTTTCAGAAACCAGCCAAGGACATAAAATTATTATGCCTAACGCAAATTTAAAAGGTGTTAAGGGTATGGATATTGAAACAAAAACAGTTAAGAAGAGTAATAATAAAATACCAATGATCAATATTTCATATTTCTTTATACTATGTCTTCTAAGTTTGGCATTGTTTTTGGGTGTCATAGGAGTAGTTTTTATAAGGGTAAGAAGATGGAGAAGAAATAAAAATAAAATATTATTTTGCCAGGGAGTAATTCCTCTATACTATTACAGTAAAAAAAGATTGACCACTGTAGGGATTAAATGGAGTAACACCTCAAGCGATGAGGAGGGAGCCTTAGGGTTAAAAGATGAAATACTAAGAGAACATTTTATAAACATAGTAAAAGTATTTTATGAAGAATATTATGGTGGTACCATTGACCCAAGCTTTGATAAATTGGAGTTTTATAAATACCTAGAGGGATATATTAAAAAAAGTTCAGGATTTTTTAAATATTATTATAATAAATTCTTTTCCATAAGATAGAATTAAGGGACGGTACAAAAAAAATAACCGTCCCTTAAAGTTTATCTTTTTAGAAGGATATTTTTCACTAAACCTAGCAAACCCGCATTATCACTATATCTTCTTCCTCTATATTCTTTAATTATCTCTTAATAGCTCCTTTATTCTTAGTATTCCATGGGTATAAGAATAAAACGTTTAGTTATATATTGAATCTATGTATATATATGGACATGGAAGGGCGAAGCAAATAAGCATATGTATATTTATCCAAAATATGGTTACGATGGATGTCCGCATTTACTCTGGCAACTCACTCTTCCATGTCTCACAGGATCTATGTCCTAAATTCCCTCGTTCAGTTTATCCAAGAGGCGGATGTCGGCTTATGCTTATCTGCGGGGTCTATGCCCTTATGAAGATATTCGACGCCGACTAATCCCAGTTTACTTTTTCAAAGAACAATTAAGAATTTGAGGTCGCAGTACTTTATCCACAGTATTTTGCTGAGGAACCAGCTTAGAGTAGAATGTGGATAATTTAAATTAGATGGGGATTGAATTAATTATATGATAGGATCATGCTACTTTTGATTGAAGGTTAAGGGAACTATCATTTATTAGCTTTTCTGGATTGTATTCAACTTTTTTTGTTATAATTGTGTACATTATTCTTATAAGTTTACAACAAAGAAGGATTAAAGATTGTTTCTTTTTAAGCGGATTTTCTGCCCTGGTTGTATAGTATTCATGAAGTATTTTAAATTCTTTATTTGTGGCTACAATGGGCATTATAGCTCGAAAGAGTAATGCCCTAAGCCTTGAACGCCCTCGTTTACTTATACTTGTTTTTCCTTTGTGTTTTCCAGAGCTGTTTTCAATTAGATTCAAACCTGCAAGTTTTTGAATCTGACTGGGGTGAGTAAATCTACTTATGTCACCAACCTCGGCTATAAAACCAGCTGCAGTTATTATGCCAACACCTTTAATTGTTAACATTTCTTTGACTCCAGATATCTGTAGAGCCAGTTCTTCTATTTCCTTCTCCAATTGGTCATGTTGTTTCATATATAGGTCATACTGTTCTAAGTTGTATATAAGCTCATTTTGAGCCATTCTTAGACCTTCCTTTACTCCTATTGATGATTTAGCTGCATTCATAAGTTTAGTAGCCCGCTTAACACCTACAGAGGCTCTAATCTTTTTTCGCCAAGCAGCAACTATTTGTGGCACACCTGTAGCTATTATTTTTTCAGGTGTAGGAAATTCATTAAGACATATTAGGGCTGCCATGCCATCCCATTCAGTGAATACACGATTAAACTCTGGAAAATACTTGTCTAGCCACTGAGAAATCTTATTTTTAACTTTAACAATATTATTAATTAAACTTTCTCTCATATCCATAGATATTCTTAAATCACTGTATATCCCTTCGGGAATATAGGGCTCTAAATATCTGCCATCAATCACTAACTTTGCTATGGTTTTAGGGTCTTTAAGATCGTTTTTTGTTTGTGAGTTATCATCAAATTCCTTACTCCTTCTAACATGAAAGGGATTAACGAGAACTAATCTAATGTCTATATCCTTTAAGAACTGTGCTAGATTGAACCAATAGTGTCCTGTTGGCTCTAAACCAATAACTACATTGTTCTTTCGCTTTTCTAAGGTTAAGGCTTTTATCCATTCATGGAATGAGCTGAAGCCTTCGGCTGTATTGTTAAAAGACTTTATTTTGCCTAGTTCAATTCCTCTATAGTCAAAGGCCCTTGCATATTGAACTTCTTTTGCGATATCAATTCCTATAATTAAGGTATTTTCTGTAATTGACATAATCTTTTCGTTTTGAGTATAATTCATCTTGAGTACCTCCACTGATAATTATTAATTAGGGATAAGATTTGCAAATCATTATACCCCGTATTTTATCAGTAGGTGCTCTTTTTTTCAAACTTCATTTAAGTTCATAACAGGAATGCTTATCTTAATATCTTTTTATCAAGATATCTTGATAAAAAGATTTCTTTATTTTAAGATATTTTTTTATAAAGATATCAATAGGAGCATATATTCTT
>JACMJL010000001.1 GCA_014380625.1 Clostridiaceae bacterium | reverse complement strand
TTATCTTCATCTGCATCCTTAGAGCTTCTTATTGGAGTAATTGTTAATGATATTTTTAATGAAGGTAAAATAGATAGAGTAGAACTTGTGAAAATAGGTCAAAAGGCTGAGAATTCCTTTGTTGGGGTAAACTGTGGAATAATGGATCAGTTTGCAGTTGGTATGGGACGGAAAGATAAGGCTATTCTTTTAGATTGTAGTACTATAAAGTATAAATATGCTGAAGTTAATTTAGGTGAAAATTGTTTAGTAATAATGAATACAAATAAAAGAAGAGCACTAAATGAATCTAAGTACAACGAGAGAAGAGCAGAGTGCGATGAAGCAATTTCAATAATTAAAAAGTCAAGGGATATAGAAAACCTTTGTGATTTAACTGCTGAAGAATTTGAAGTTGTTGAAGGTACCATTCTTAAATATAACATTAAAAAGAGAGCTACACATGCAGTTTATGAAAATGAAAGAGTAAAAAAAGCATTTGATTGCCTTAATTCTGGTGATTTAGAGCAGTTTGGTAAACTTTTAGTAGAATCTCATAATTCCTTAAGAGATTTATACGAAGTAACTGGTGTGGAGTTAGATACTATCGTAGAAGAGGCAATTAATGCACCTGGATGTATTGGAGCTAGAATGACTGGCGCTGGTTTTGGTGGTTGTGCAATAGCAGTTGTAGATAAAAATAAGGTTGATAGCTTTATTTTAAGTGTAAAAAAGGGTTATATGGACAAAATAGGATATGAACCTGATTTTTACTTGAGCGGAATTGGTGAAGGTACACAGGAGATAAAATAATTAGTAGGAGGCGTTTACATGTATTTAGGTGTGGATTATTATCCTGAGCATTGGAATAAGGACATGATGGACAGTGATATAGATAGGATGTTAATTATGGGTGTAAATACTGTGAGAATTGGAGAATTCGCATGGCACATAATGGAACCTAAAGAAGGTTATTTTCAATTTGATTTCTTCGATGAAGTAATTGCTAAGCTTAAAACTAAAAAGATTAAAGTTATTTTTGGAACACCTACGGCAACACCTCCTGCTTGGTTAGTTAAAAAACATCCAGAGGTACTTTTAAAAGATGAAAATTTAAATAGGGTTAGCTTCGGAGGAAGAAGAGAGTACTGTTTTAATAGTGACATTTATAGAAGATATACTAAAAAAATAGTTACAGAGTTAGTAGCACACTATAAGGATGAAGACAATATAGTTGCCTGGCAGGTTGATAATGAATTAGGACATGAAAGTAGTGATCTTTGTTATTGTGAGGAATGTCATAAGTCCTTTAGAAGTTTTTTACAGAATAAATATAAGTCCATTGAGGAAGTTAATAAGGCCTGGGGTACTGTTTTCTGGAATCATACTTATAATGAATTTGATGAAATACCACTTCCAGTGAAAACTATAACTGTCCATAACCCTGCCCTGCAATTAGATTTTCAAAGGTTTAGATCTAAGTCTTTAAAAGGTTACTCTGACTTTCAAGTTGGATTAATTAAAGAAATAGTAGGAGACAATCAGCTAGTTACTACTAACTTACCAGGTGGCTTCTTTGAAAAATCCTTTGATTTTGAAGCACTTCAAGAAAAATGTGATATTGCCGCCTACGATAATTATCCAGTTTGGGGTGGATTAAAGGAACCTGTACCACCGCATGCTATCGCTTTTAGCCATGATTTTATTAGGGGGTTAAAGGACAAGAACTATTGGATATTGGAAGAGCTTATGGGAGCTCAAGGGCATACTATAATAGGATATCTTCCAAGGCCCAATCAAGCAAAAATGTGGGCATATCAAGCTGTTGCTCATGGCTGTGAAGGACTTCTATTCTTTAGATGGAGAGGTGCAACTTTTGGTGCAGAAGAATTTTGTTATGGAATTTTAGATCAAGATAATATAGAAGGTCGAAAATATTATGAAGTTCAAAGTTTTTTTGAGGATATAAAGAAATATGATGAGATATTAAAAAGTGAAATAAAAGCAGAAGTTGCGTTAGTGTATGACTATGATAATGCTTGGGCTTGGAGAATTCAACCTCAAAGTACTACTTTTAATTATCTTAATGAAGCACAAAGGCTTTATAAACCCTTTTATAGTCTAAACACTACTATTGATGTAATATCTGAAAAACATAACTTTGATAAGTATAAGGTGTTACTCTTACCGGTTATGATGGTTACTGATGAGGAAATTAAAATTAGATTAGAAGAGTTTGTAAAGCGTGGTGGCACAATAATTCTTTCCTTTCGTGCATCAATTAAAGATAGAAATAACAATTTGTATCTTGGGCAGACCGTTCCTTGTGGGTTAAGTGAACTTGCAGGAATTGAAATTCATGAGGTAGAATCACTTCAAGAAGATCAACTGGTACCTGTTCAGGGCAGAGGCAACTTTGAAGGCAAATCTACTTACGGTACAGTTTGGAGAGATATAATAGATTGTAAAACTGCAGAAGCCCTATATGTTTATTCAGATAAGTTTTATAAGAATAAGGCTTGCATCACTGTAAATAACTATGGAAAAGGAAAGGTATATTATATCGGTAGCGGAGTTGGAGACGATGTTCTATATGATATTTCAAAGGAAATAATTGGAGAGAAAAAAATTGATTTTATAGAAACTGCTGAAGGTATCGAAATATACACAAGAACTATAAAGGATACCAAATGTACCTTTTTAATTAACCATACAGAAGAAGACCAGATAGCGCTTGGTAATAAACTTGAACCCTATCAGGTTAAAATTTTGTCCTAAATATAAAATTAGTACATTTGAAAAAGCAGCTAAGGTTGCTTTTTTTAATTTTTAAATGTAATATTATAACAGTAGAAAAAATTGTATTTAGACATAGGGGGAAGTTTCAAAATGAAGGTAAAAAAATTAATATACATTATCATTGTTACAATTACTATTTTAGCAATGATTGCTTGCGATAAAAAATACAACGTAACAAAGTCAAAAAATGAAGATTTATCTGGTAAGATTATTGTTTGGAGTAATAAAGATAATTTAAGTTACTTAAAATTAACAGGAGAGAGTTTTAAAAAGTTATATCCTAAGGTTGAAATTGAATATGTAAATGTGGATAAGGATAAACTACTGGATAAAATGACGAGTGGATTTACAGCTAGTTCTGGTCTACCAGATTTATTTTCTATTAAGGATGATTCTATTAATATGTATGTAAATGAATTTCCAGAGGGCTTTTTAGATGTTTCTAGTACTGTAAGTCCCTTAAAGAGCAAGTTTTTAAATAGCAAGATTCTACAGTGTTCTATAGAGGGTAAATTTTTTGCTATTCCTTGGGATACAAACCCCACTGCAGTATTTTATCGAAAAGATATTTTTACAAAGGCTAATGTTTTTCCAGAGGATATAAAGACTTGGAAAGATTACATTGAGGCGGGAAAAACAATTGTTACTAATACAGCTGGAGTTACTAAAATGCTTCCTTTAGATGAAAAAAAGGAGGATATATTATTTAGGGAAATGCTAAACCAATTAAACACCGGTTATTTTGATGAGGATGGCAAAAATGTTTTAAATTCAGAGAATTCAATAAAGGCCATGGAAATGATAAGCAAAATGAATGAAGAAGGATTAATCTATAAGGTTGATGGGTTACCTGCAATAAAGGCTGCTATTAATAATGGCGCTGTTGCAACCTTACCTTATGGTAGCCTACTTGCCAGAGTGCTCACCGAAAGTGCAGCAGGTCAGGCTGGTAAATGGGGAGTTATGAAGTTACCAGCTTTCGAACCTGGAGGTAATAATGTAGCTGCTGTTGACGGTACTTCAATAATGATAACAAAAACCTCTAAAAATACCAAGGTGGCATTAAAATTCGCTGAATTTGCCATGACGGATAGTGCTTCATTAGAAGAAGGGTTTAACAAATATGGTACATTACCTGCATACACTCCTTTTTACGAGAGTGCCATTTTAGATAAGGGAGTGCCTTTTTTTGATAATCAGAAGATTTGGCTTTTATTTAAGGGTATTGCAAAAGATTCTAGTACTACTAATTATACAGAAAACTTTTCTGAAACTAATGTCAAGGTTATTAAAGCTCAAGCTGATATTTTTAATAATCATGTAGACATACAATCTACTATGGACGCTCTTCAAAAAGATTGAAGTAATTAAGCGTCCTTAACAAATTTCTTAATTAAGATAATTTCTCGAGATACTATTTCCTGCGGCATGGTATTTGATGTGACGAGATTATCCGAGAGAGCCTTAGAAAGACTTGGGTTCTGTTTATTAAATTACGTTAAGAACCCTTTATTGTTTGAGCAAAGTTACCTTAAGGAAAACTTTATAATACTATAAAAATTTCCGACTATATATCTTTTAAAGGTTCATAAAAGCGAGTTTAAAGGGTTTAGTGATTTAGTAAAGAGAAACCTTAGTCTTCCTTGGTACAGCGAGTAATCTATAGCATCAAATTCCAGGCTGCAGGATTTCTATATCGAGAAAAACATCTTAATTCGCATTATTTTGATACAGTCCCTTTTATATGCACTTATAAACCTTTAAAGTCTCCTCCGCAGTTTTTTTCCAGTTGTAATTCTTGGCTCTTTCAATTCCTTTAAGTCCTAAGCTGGATTGCAGTTTCAGGTCACATAAAACCTTTAATAAGGCCTTGCTTAAAGCTTCTTCGTCATAGGGATCAATAAGTATACCTGCTTCTCCCACAACCTCTGGGATTGATGTTAGGTTTGAAGTAATAACTGGAACTCCACAACTCATAGCTTCTAAAGGCGGTAAGCCAAAACCTTCATAAAGGGAAGGGTAAGCAAAAACTTCACAAGCGTTATAAAACATTGGGAGATCGTCATCAAGAACATAATTTGTAAATATAATTTGATTAGAAATTTCCATGTTCAAGCCTAAGGAATTAAGGTAAGCAAATTGATCTCTATTATCTGCCCCTACTATAACTAAATTATATTCCACTGGCAATTCCTTGAATATTTTACTAAAGGCTATTATCAAAGCCTTTACATTTTTTCTCGGGCTAAAGCCTCCAATATATAATATAAAGGGCTTAGTAATATTATATTTATTCTTAATAAATTCTTTGCACTTAAGCTTATCTTGTGGCTTATACTTTGAGGCTGCTGCTAAAGGTGTTACAAATATTTTCTCTGGATCTATAGGGAAAAATCTTAGTATGTCTTTTTTTGAGTATTCTGATACCGTAATGATAGCTTTAGCGTTTGCTATTATTTGTGGCATCTCAGAAAGAAATTTAGTAAGATAGCCTTTACCTACTGTCTCCGGCATTATATAAGGAATCAGGTCATGAATAGTAACTACTTTTTTGCATTGGAGGGAATCGCTCATGCCAATACCGTTTTGCGGAACGTGATAGACCTCAATATTTTCCCTCTTTAGATTTGAAGGGAAATAATATTTTTCAAAAAAGTTATGATTTCTACTAGACACAAAAATGAGTTTGGAATTTTCTTTTAAATACTCTTCATAACTTTCTCCTGCCCAATAAATCTGATAATGATTTTCTATGTCTAGGTTTAGTAAGTTTCTTAATATATTTTTTGTATAGGTACCTATTCCTGTTCCTTTATACCAATTGATACCTCTAGCATCAATTGCTATTCTCATGAAATCCTCTCCTTTAAATTGCGCTATATATATTATTTATATTAAGAAAGGTGTGAATGTGTGCAAAATAAAAAAAAACTTTTTAATCACAAATGAAGTTTATCCTTCATATAATGAAATGAAAGCATTTATAGGGGCTTAACCCATTGGAAATAGAGGAAATTAAAAATATAGTTAAAGAACATTATAATCTTGATATTATTAGTATGGAAAAGATCAAAAATGTTTATAAGATAAGCGCTAATTCAATGAATTATTGTTTGAAAGTTATAAAATATGACCTTGGACATTTTATATTTATAATTAGCGCCATTAAGCATTTACAAAAGAATAATTTCAAAAGTACGCCAGAAATTATTTCTGATAAATATGGGAAAGCATATATTGAAGTAGGTTCATATTTAGCCTATTTAACTGATTGGATTGAGGCTAGAGAGTGTAATTATGATAACCCTATTGATATCTATACTGCAGTAACTAAGCTGGCCGAACTTCACCTAAGTAGTGAAGGGTTCCTTATCACTAATGAAATGAAACCAAGGATAGGTTGGTTTAAGTGGCCACAAACCTTTATAACAAGATCAGATGAAATATTAGATTTTAAAGAGAAAATTGGAAATAAGGATAAGAAAACCGACTTTGATGAAATGTATCTTGAAATTATGGATGAGGAGTTAGAACGTGCCGAGTTAGCAGTGATAGATTTAGAAAATAGTGATTATTTTTTTCAAATGGATAGTGAAATACAAAAGAGAGGTTTTTGCCACCATGATTTTGCACATCATAATGTACTTATTAGTAGGGAAAAGGAAGTAAATATTATTGATTTTGATTATTGCATTTTGGACAGTCATTTACATGATCTAGCTAGCATTATCATAAGGAAAATGAAAAATGGAAAATGGGGGATGGCAAACGCAGCATATATCTTAGATTGTTATAATTCCGTATATAAAATTGAAAACAGTGATCTACCTATAATTGCAAGTTTTATAGAGTTTCCACAGGAATACTGGCAGTTAGGAATTCAATACTATTGGGAAAAACAGACTTGGGGGGAGAAATATTTTAATACTAAGCTTATGAAAATAAAAGAAGACAGAGAAGATCGACAAATTTTTGTTAATGAATTAATGAGTTATAAATATAGGAGGGGTAATAATGGATGAAAATAATATAGAGAAAGAAAAAATAGAAGTCTATGATGCCCAGCTTGATGGGCTAAAGGATTCTATAAAAAATTTAAAGAAGCTAAAAAAAAGAAAAGATAAAATTCTAGAGCTTGAGAGACAGAAGGATGATATTTTGAAGCGTATGGAAAAAAGACATAAATAAGGAGGGGGATATTGTGTCAGAAATTTATAATAGGTCGGCCCAGGGTCATTTAAAGTTAATTTCCGAGTTTCACAGAGAAGCAAGGGGATACAAATATCCTATTAATAAAGATATTAAAAACAACTTAGGAAAAACTATAGAAGAATATAAAGTAGAGATAAAAAAGACACAAAAATACTTACAAAATCATATAGAATTATTAACTCCAGAAGCTGAAGGTTTCTTAAAAAGAGCTGAAAATTCTATAAAGGTTGCTGAAAACTCTAATTATATAGAGCTTATAAAGAGGAGTATGAGTAGAGGGGAAATATGTATTGGTAGCAATATTCCTTTAAATATTGGGGATACAAATGAAATAATGGTAATTAACATCGAAGACTGCGCTTATGACATGATAGAAATGGATGGAGTTTATTATCTATCTAAGCTAAAAAGAAAAGAAGTAGCCCTTGACTTTAATAAATTAATTAAAATCTATTGTGAGGATGAGGGTCTTGGTATTGATAGCGAAAATTTTATGCTTGCCTTATTGTCTTATCCAGTAGAATTTTTTAAATGCTTTGAGAAATATAGATTGAATAAAAAGCTCTGGGGTGAGGATGAATTTATAAAGAAAATAGAGAAAGCCTTAAAAAAAGATGGTAATAGCTTGATATGAGAAGCCTTCCTAGTGTTATTAAGGAGTGAAATAATGTTTGAAATAAAGTATAAGGAGAAACCTCTGCTTACGGAATATGATTTAAGTGTAGAATTGTTTGATAGGTATAATATTAAGGTAAAGGATATTTCACCTGTGAGAAATGTTTTTGCAGTTCGGACTAATAAAGGGAATAAAGTATTAAAGAAAATAAATTATGGGTTGGATGAGCTACAGTTTATTTATGAGGCTATAAAATATATAAAAAACACCTTCAGTAGGGTAGTAGACTTTGAGAAAGTTGAAACTGGTGAGATTTATTTAAAGTGGGAGAATGAAGTATACTGTTTAATGGAATTGATTGAAGGTAGAGAATGTGAATTTAGTAACCCTGTTGATGTGGCAATAGCAGCAAGAGGTATTGCAGAATTTCATAAGGCATCGGAAGGGTTTTCTTATGACAATGGAGTTAAAAATAACTGTGGTAAAACAATAAATTGCTTTAAAAAGAGATTGGAAGAAATCAGATTTTTTAAAGTTATTGTAAACAAGTATGAAAATAAAAATGAATTTGATGAGCTTTTTTTACAAAATGTAGACTTATATTTAAGCCAAATTGAAAATAGCATAAATATTATGGAAAAAACTGAGTATCATAATCTATACACGGAAAAAGCTAAGATAGCTTTCTGTCACCATGACTTAGCACATCACAACATAATTATTAGCAATGAGGAAGCCTATTTTATTGACTATGATTATTCAATCTTAGATCTTAAGGTTCATGATTTATGCAATTTTATTAATAAAGTAATTAAAAGTTCAGCTTATGATTTTCAAAAATGCCAGCTTATTATAAATGAATATAAATCAAAGAATACCATAGAAAACTCTGAAATGCATGTGCTTTATGGTCTTCTTTCTTTCCCCCAAAGCTTTTATGAAATAGCAAGAGACTATTATACAAGAAGAAAAAGTTGGGATGAGGAAGTATTTTTAGACAAGTTTAAGAAAAGATTAGAACTCAATGAGGATTACAATGAGTTTTTAGGTGAGTTTAGAAAAATATTGTTATAAGCTAATACCCTACAAGTTTTGTGGGGTATTTTTTCTTATATTTATATATCAGTATTGATAATGGTATCACATCTGATATAATATAATTAATCTACAATTTAGGAGGTTAATTTTGAGTAAAATTGCATTGATAACTGATAGTACAAGTGATTTAAATAAAGAAGAAGTTGAAAAAAATAATATCCATATATTACCATTGAGGATTATATATAAAGATAGGGAGTATATCGATAGGGTAAATATTACACCCGATGAAGTATATAATAATCTAAGTATAGAAGTACCATCCACATCATTACCTTCCATGGAAGATATTGATAAACTGTTTATTAAGCTTGAGGAAGAAGGATATACTCATGTTATTGGTACCTGTATTTCCTCTGGACTTTCTGGTACTTTTAATAGTATAAATCTTATAAGTCAACAACATCCCAATATTACAAGTCATATTTTTGACTCTAGATCCCTTACCCTTGGCACAGGTGCTATAATACTTGAATGTGCAAGGATGATAGAATTAGGGAAAGACTTTGAGGAAATTGTAGCTAAGTTACCCTCCATTCGAAATAGAATAAAGGTTTATTATGTAGTGGATACACTTGCTTATCTTATAAAAGGTGGAAGGATTGGCAAAGTTTCAGGGACTATAGGAGAACTATTCAAAATCAAACCTATCATTTCAATTACTGAAGAGGGTATATATTATACCTATGAAAAAGTTAGAGGGAGAAATCAAAGTATTGCTAGGCTTATAGATATAGCTAGAGTTTTACTTGAACAATCTAACTCAAAGGTTTGGGTGCTTCAAGGCGGGGCAATTGTCGAAGGAAAGGCACTGTATGAAAGTATTTCAAAGCTTCCTAATTTAACTGAAACTGATTTTAGAGATATAAGCCCAGTCATGGGAGTACATACTGGCCCTGGATTATTGGGGATTGTAATAATGGGTGAGGAATAATATACAAATATAGCAGTATGTTTTTTTCAGAAGATACAGTACCATACTGCTTTAATTTAGCTTCTAATAAAAAAATGGTATAGTTTTTTCATTGATAAAGAAAATTCTATTTTTTGATTTTAATGAAACAATTCCTTTTATATTAAAGATAATTTCACCTTTAATATTTTCAGTGTCAGAAATTGGAACTGAAATTTTTGTACCAGTAAATTTGGTTTTTATAATATTAGGTATGTTGTTTGAAATATCATCCTTTTCATGAAGAAAAGGAATTTCAGAAGAGTTTTCTTGTAGCCGATTTCTATAAGGTGAACTCACTGCAACTTGATTTTCAGTTACTGTTCCAAGGGTGCACTCTTCATGGAATTGTTGCTTCTCTATAATTTTATCTTTAGGTTCAGAAGTTTCTCTATAATTTATATTATTATAGAGCTCCGTTGTGTAGGCTGAAAGTTCTGTTATGCTTTTTGCTAATAAGACCTTAGTATCTTGATCCTCATTAATTAAATAATGTGATAGATAAATTGTGATTAAGCTTTCATAGTTCTTAATAAGTTTTCTTAAACTTTTTCTTGTCCTTTTATGATGTCTACTTAGCCAATAAACTTTTTTTTCAGTACTTTCTATATAAATGCCTATAGAGGCTAAGGTGGAATTTAAAGATTCCTCTTCATTTTTTTCTAGTTTAGTTAGATATATCTGAACAAAATACAAAATAAAATATAAAAAGTTATCTATATATTGTATTAAATACTTGTGACTCAAATTATAATTATGAGAAAGTTTATGAGTTTTTCTTCTAATCTTTTCAGATTGTGATATTAATAGAAGCATTTCTTCCATTGAACTCACTACCTTTATATATTAATATTGGTGATTTACAGCCATAGAAAAAGGCTTTATGCCTGCTATTTAAAATGCTAATAAATAAATGCTATTAAATCAGCATCCACATATACTTTCTTTCCGCCCTTTAATCTTAGACCAATTGAATTACATTCAACGTCAATAATTTCACCGGATAATGTAATTGGTAGTCCTGTTAATGCAAGCGTTACAGAGGCTCCGTTAAAATTGTTTTTAATAAAATCAAACATTTCTATTCCTCCCTTTTTAACTGTAGCCTAGTAGAAGAATGCTACTAAATTAGTATTAATGTATACTTTATTTCCACCTTCAATTCTAAGGCCAATTATATTAGTTGCCGAAGTGGGTACAACTTCTCCTGTGATTAGAATTGGTAAACCTGTTAGTGCAAGAGTAATTGTTGATCCCATAAAATTTTTAGATATCATTTCATACATACATAATCCTCTCCTTGCTTATATTTAGAAGTAAAATTTATCTTTTATTGTCTGGCTTTTCTAACAACTGAGTTCGATTGGGTTGTATCTTTAACACCGATTTTTCTATTTCGGAAGTTATCTTTTTGATCCTCATCATTATTATTAGATTTATCCTTTGATTCTTTGACCTCTTCTTTCTTTGGTCCTGGTGTTAGTGGTTGGAAATCAGCTACTTCTTTTATAGGCAATAATATATCCTTGCGTGATGATAATTCATCAAAACCATTATTTGAAGTTAATTCTTTAATTGGCAATAGAATATTTTTATATGCTGATAATCCCTCAAAACCCTGAAGTTTTGTTAATTCTTTAATTGGAGTACCAATTGTTATTAATTCTTCCTTATCGTTAAGTGTAGATTTCATAAGGTCACCTCCAAGTATTTACTGGTTTTACAATAAGATATTGTACTATATAATATTAAAGCAGTTCTTAATTTGTTAATGTTCGGTACTAATAATTTTCAAATTAATACAAATAAGCTATTTTGAAATTTAAATCAAAATAGCTTATTTGAGTTACTCAAGTGCATCTATGTCTTTAATAATAATAATGTCTTTTTCATAATCTATAATTCCATCTTCCTTCATCTTTATCAGTTCCCTAGAAAGGGAAGGTCTTTGTACACCTAGCTTGTCCGCCCAATCTTTTTTAGTCATTCCAATGTTAATTTCTACTTTTTCAGTTTTATTATATTGTAGGAGTAAAAAGTCACTTATCTTTTGACGAATAGTTTTAAGCGTAACTTCCTTAAGCTTCGAATTTAATACCATTGCCCTATTTGAAACTGTGTTTAGAAATTCTAACATAAACTTTGGATCAAGTTGACACAGGGTGGAGACGGATTCTTTTTTTATTTCTAGAACTATAGTTTCAGTTTTAGAAAAAACTGTCATTGGATATTTCTTTCTGTCTCCAAAAATTAAGTTTTCTCCAAAGGTGGAGCCTACGGTAAATTCAGCAACTGTTAATAGTTTACCCATAGCATCTATCTTCTGAATTTCAATGTTGCCCTCCAAGATAATTGAAAGACATATACATAAATCATCCTCATTGTGAACGACCTGTCCTTTTGAATATCTCACAATTTTATAATCTATAGAATTAAAAATTTTAATAAAGTCCACATCCGCATGGATTCCGAAAAGCTTTGATTTCTCTAATACATATAAATAGTTTTCTAATTTCATAAAATATTTCTCCTCTTTTTTACCGTGGTAACTTATGTTACCGAGTATTAGTCCTACTTCAATTATAATTAAAACATGGACTTAAGCAAGTAATAAATATTAAACCTAATTATGAGGAGGATTTTTCAATATGGAAATGTTTTGT
>JACMJL010000047.1 GCA_014380625.1 Clostridiaceae bacterium | reverse complement strand
TCCGAAAGAGTATTTTTTAGCTCCTTGGCCATATAGTTAAAGGTTTTTGTGAGATTTCCTATTTCATCATCAGATTTAACCTCCAGCTGTTCGTCAAACACACCCTCTGCAACCTTCTCAGCCTTGTGCATAACGCTTATAATTGGAGATGTAATAGTCTTGGACAATAGATATCCCAAAAGCAGTGACAAAAATACAGCAATAATTGCACTAGTAAAAATGAGTCTATTGAATTTCTCCAAAATCAGTTCCCAGGCTACTTCTTCGTACGTAAAATACAGCAGAAGATTTTCATTCTCTTCCGGCTGTATAATATACTCAAAATATTTGCTACCTGAGATAAATTTAGATTTTATAAGCTCCTTGTTTGGAATTGGTTGGTCGCCTGCCCAAATTGACACTAGGTTAGTTGAGCTGGTGAGAAGCCGATCACCAAACCCTTTAGGATCTTCCAAATAATCCTTATTGGTAGAATAAATAACTCCCCGAGTATTAGTATTTTTCTGTGAGATATCAATAACAGTCATACTAAGATAATCAGAACTCATCCCAAAGTATTTCTTATCATCATCATTATCGCGAAAATACTTCAAAAGCTCCTCATTTGAGTTAGAGATACCCCTTAAATCTTTCCAGTTTTCATAACCTCTAAGGATATCGCTTTCAAAACTGTCAAAATATATAGTTTGAAGTCCAGAATTTATTACAATATACACTACGCAAACTAGAAGTATACACATAGAAGCAAATATATATACAAGCTTCCACTGCAGGCTTCTAAGTAGTTTTAAAAAACCCTTCCACAACCTCATGATAACTCCTCTTATGATATTAACACGTAGATGATCTTCCACCTATCATGGAACTAACTATTAAAATAGTAGCCTACCCCACGCTTGGTAACAAGGTATTGAGGATTTGAAGGATCCCGCTCCAGCTTCTCACGAACTCTTCTGACGGTGACATCAACCGTTCTGACATCCCCATAGTATTCATATCCCCAAACCTTCTCGAGAAGCGATTCTCTTGAGAAAATGGTTCCCTGCTGTGCAGCTAAGAACTTAACCAGCTCAAATTCTCGAAGAGTCAGCTCAATAATATCATTCTCTCTTTTTATCTCATACCTATCAGTGTCAATAGTTAAATCGCCATATTTATTTACATGAGACTTTCCCGCATCTAGATGTTCTGATGGCGCAAGCCTTCTGAGATTTGCCTTCACACGTGCAATCAGCTCTCTCGTACTAAAGGGCTTTGTTATATAGTCGTCTGCCCCTAGCTCAAGCCCTAATACCTTGTCAACCTCTTCCTCTTTGGCAGTCAACATGAGAATAGGCGTTGAGATAGATTGTCTCAGCTTTCTGCATACTGTAAAGCCATCGGCTTTTGGAAGCATTATATCCAAAAGAATAAGGTCAGGATTCTGCGTCAACGCAAGGTTAATGGCCTCTTCACCATCATAAGCCTCTATAGTGTCATAGCCTTCCTTTTTCAAATTGAACTTCAAAATATCGACGATATTTTTTTCATCATCCACAATTAAAATCTTTTTATTCAATACGACACCCCTAACAAAATAATTTTTGAAGCAAAATACATTTTACAAACATTTATTATTATATCATTAAATGACTGTAATGGAAATTTATTATTTTGGTAATTAAATAGCCATCCTGTAACTTAGACGTAATAAGATTGAGAAGGTTGCATATATTTATAAAATTTATATCGTTAGTAATGATATCAAGCTTGTTTTTATCGAAAAATTTTAACTTTAAAGCGTTCTGACTCTGTATCATTTATAAATTCAATTTTATTATAGTGCTTTAATGCCCTTACAATCCCACTTCCTATTCCACGGTATGGTAATTTTGCCTATTAATGTTGTTCTTTCCTCATTTTTTCTATCTCTTCTCGTGTTAATCCTGTGGCAGCTGCAATGGTTTCTAAATTAACATTCGCTAAGAGTAGATTTCTTGCAACTTCAAGCTTACCTTCTAGCTTGCCTACTAATTTGCCTTCTTCTCTGCCTTCTTCTCTGCCTTCTTCTCTGCCTTCTTCTCTGCCTTCTTCTCTTGATGTTTCAATTACATTTATATTATCACGATAACTCTTCAGACTTGACTCATATTCTCGTCTCTGATCTGCTGTATAGTTTGCTATTTCCGCTACCTTGAAAGCCTCTTCAAAAATTTCTTCTTGTAAAATTGCTGGTATATTATCAAAATTATCTAGGTTTTTTAAAAAATAC
Source organism: Clostridiaceae bacterium (assembly GCA_014380625.1). GTDB lineage: Bacteria > Bacillota > Clostridia > Clostridiales > Clostridiaceae > JACMJL01. Next base: position 1,714 of record JACMJL010000047.1, on the reverse strand, counting down.
ATCCACTTTTCAAAATGAGTTTTTATTTCTGTTTCTTTCTTATCGAACCTTGGTAGTTCAATAAATAGGTAGGTGAGTTTATGATAAAATAGTTTGTTATTTTGGTCTTTTAAATTCACGGTGTGTATATATTCCAATATGACTTCTTCATCTTCTGTTGGTGCATCATCTAAATTGAACCCTAAAAGTCCTACACAATAAACCTCTTTTAACTTGAAATTCCATAATCCTTTTCGTGCCTGTTCACGTATAGGAAAAGTTGAATAAAAAACCGCTCTATCACGGAAATAGGTTTGTCTGGCATTCTGCATTTCTACAATAAACTGATTATTCTTTTCATCTTCACAAAATATATCAAATACAGCACTTCTAGTTGAAAAATCATCACCCAATTGCTGATTTTTTTTAAAACTTATGTCTACAATTTTATTCTTGATAGGTAATAGATCATTTAGAAAACTAACAAGTAAGTTTTTATTGCCTTCTTCCCCAAATAATTTTTCGAATCCAAAATCCGTAAATGGACTGATATATTTAGACTCCATAAAACTCACCACCTTGTCATAATTTTTGTTTATAACCTTTTAATTAAATCTTAAATCCATTATATTCTAGAACATACGTTCGAGTCAAGTCTCTCTTTCTTTAATTATACCCTGCTTTCTTGACTTCTACAATTATTGACTGCATAGTTCTTTGAGAAAATTATATCTGTCACGCCTATCTAATTGAAATAGGTTCAAAAATGTAAAAACCGTTGTATACCATAAATTGGTATACAACGGTTTTAATTATGAAACCCTCACAGCTACTGACTTTCAGCTTTCCCATTGTGTTTGTTGTATTTGGTGTCTGACACCGCTATATTCGGATCAATACCCCAAAACAATAAGATTTTTTGCGAAAACATATTTCTCCTCATACTTTTTATTAAAAAGATGAACAGTTTCTATGAAAATACTGTAAGTATCTATATTTTCATCCAATTTAGAATATGAGTACATAATAAATTGGTTCTTTTGACTCTAATGTTGTTCTTGCCTCAATTTCTTTATTTCCTCTAGTGTTAATCCTGTAGCAGCTGCAATGGTTTCTAAATTAACATTCGCTAAGAGTAGATTTCTTGCAACTTCCAGCTTACCTTCTAATTTGCCTTCTAATTTACCTTCTAATTTGCCTTCTAATTTACCTTCTAATTTACCTTCTAATTTACCTTCTAATTTACCTTCTAATTTACCTTCTAATTTGCCTTCCAATTTGCCTTCTAATTTACCTTCAACCCTTTCGTTTTCCAGTATCTTCTCAATTGCATATACCATATTAATCACTCCTCCCGATGTTTCCAACAATTCCTTTGCCATACCCTTATCAAATCTATTATCTATTACATTATTCATCCATCCAAAAAACAGTTGCTGCTCTTCTTCTCTTAGCTTAGAAATGTATTCACCGAGAACCTCAATCCTTCTCCTTAACTCTTCCTTGTTAATGTCTTGGTCTAGGTAGAAAACCTCCGACATCAGTGTCGATACTTCGAGTAAATCTTGCTCTGTATAGCTCTTTACATTAATTAATGAGTATTTGAAATCTACCAAAGCACTTCCAAACAGTTCATAGCCATTTTGATATTCTCGAAAGCTCTTCACAGCAGTCCATTGAGCAATTCCATTATACAGTACCAATGGAATGATGGCTGGAAGTCGGTAATCCTTGC
>JACMJL010000046.1 GCA_014380625.1 Clostridiaceae bacterium | reverse complement strand
TGCTGACGAAGAGTACGCTATAAAGTCCGGCTTCTGTGTGCTTAATAAGGATGGAAGTCCATATCGGATAACAGATAACTGGTTCTGCAACAGCCTTTTACCTGATTTTTCAAACCCTGAGGCAAAAAGTTGGTGGATTAAAAAGAGAGGCTACCTCGTAGAAGATCTGGGAGTTGATGGATTTAAGACTGATGGGTCTGAATTTATATATCTTGATGACCTGCGTTTCTTTAATGGTAAAAGTGGCGATGAGATGAGAAACAAGTATCCGATTGAATTTATTTCTGCATTTCATGAGTTTATAGGTCGTGACAAGATTACTTTTAGCAGAGCAGGTTTCACAGGGGCTCAGAAATATCCCCTGTACTGGGCTGGAGATCAAGCGTCGACCTTCTCTGAGCTAAGAAGTGTACTAAATGCTGGACTATCTGTCAACTTATCAGGTAATCCGTTTTGGGGATTTGATATAGCAGGTTTTTGGGGAACAATGCCGGGGTATGAATTATATGCACGTTCCACAGAGCTAGCAGCATTTTGCCCTGTAATGCAATATCACTCAGCACCACCTGATGACTCTAAGAATAATGATCGTACCCCATGGAATGTAAGTGAATGGAATAATGATATTAGAATTCTTGAAACATATAGGAAATATGCAAATATACGAATGAACATATTGCCTTATATATATCAAGAAGCTCAATTCATAACGAAAAACTGTGAGCCTTTAATGAGACATCTTATTGTCGATTATCCCAGTGATGAAAGGGTATATGATATTGATGACGAGTACCTTTTTGGAAGAAGTTTATTGATTGCACCTGTTATCAATGAGGGAAGTAGGATTAGAAGCATTTACCTACCTGAGGGGGAGTGGGTAGATTTTTGGGATGGAACGATATATCAGGGGAAAAGAGATATAGAATACTCATGTGATATTGATAAAATACCTGTATTTATAAAGAACAATAGTGTTATTCCTATGAACTTGAATGAAAAATTTGAGATTGGTGGTCATATTGGCAACGAAATAAATAAGTACCAGAAGTTGTGTTTTGTTGTTACAGGACAAATACAGGGTGAATATGAGTATTCTGATGATCTTGGTAATAGCATTATTTTATACAACGATTTAAATGGTATAAATGTGAAAATTTCAGGAAGCATAGAGCAAATTCATATTATTATGACACAGGATTTTAATATGTCTACCTTTAATAACTTAACTTTCCTACACTAAAAAGTGGGTCTGAACCTTTATAACTTAATACAACTATGGCATATAACATAAAAAAGTCACGGCCTTCTTTGGAGTAATAGAGTTGACTACAAACCGCTAACACCAACGAAAAAAGGGGCTTTTTTATTTTTTATTGGTTTCAAATATGCGAATGGAGGTGATTCAATGATTGTATGCACTTAATAAACCATTGCTTTAAAAACAAAAAAATAATTTAGGAGAGGGGTAATTTTATGTTAAATAGTAAAATGTCAAGGAGACTATATGCACTTTTAATCATGTTATTAATTCTTACTCTTAGCTTCAGTAATGTCTTTGCCATAGAAGGTGTATGGCACAACCCACTGGGATATCAAAATTTTTATTCTTCGAATGAAATGAGTAGTACGGAAAAATGCGAAAGATTTCCAAGAGATCCTATTGCAGGTGATAACGTCTTTATAAAGCTGACAACCTGGCCAATTGAAGCAGGACAAGCTACCTGGATTACATGGACAAAGAATGGGGTAACACAGTCTAATGTTGGCGGAAGCTGGAGTTATAATGATGGAAATAATACATACTGGGAAGCAAATCTAGGTAATTTTGCAAAAGGAGATGTTATAAACTATACAGTTCATGCGAACAAAGATGGTGCAAATGAAAAAACAATTGGACCTTATAGCTTTACAGTTACTGGATGGGATTGGATTACCAGTGTAAGCAGTTATACTAACTATTCAAATCGATTTGAGTTGACTTGTAACTCAAATAGTGGTACTTTTTCACCGAAAATAAACATTTATTTTCCTGAAACAGATTATTTCGGACTGCAGTTTTCTCCTGGCGGGACAGGTGCAACAACTACTGGTGCATCTAACTTTACGGTAAATAATTTTACCGATTATATTTTGATCAGTACTTCTGATATAAAGGTAAAAATTATAAAGAATCCATACAAATTAGAAGTATATAAAAGCGATGGAACAACACTGATAACTAAGGAATATGACAGAACTTCCAGTAGGAGCCTTGCATGGCTTACTGACGGGACAACAAATGGAACCTATTCGGTAACCAAGTTCGAAGAAAACCTATATACACCTTCTACTGAGAAATTCTATGGTTTTGGTCAAAGATATAACAGTCTTAACAAGCGCGGACTAAATGTTGATATATATACGGTAAACCAGTACATGGACCAAAATGATAAAGCTTATGCACCTGTACCTTTTTATATTACAAACAACAAATATGGACTTTATTTAAACTCAACATATTATTCACAGTTTAGGCTCGCAACTGATGTTACTGATAAGTGCACAATCCAGGTGAATACAGGTGGAAACGTAAATAAAAATCTTGAATTGTTTTTCTTTACGGGTTCCGACTATAAAAATATCATATCTGATTATGGGGATGTTACCGGAAAGCCAGCATTGCCTGCTACTTGGGCGTTAGGCCCTTGGATATCTGCAAATGAGTGGAACACTCAGTCTGAAATAGAAGCCCAGATAACAGCTACAAACGCTAATAATATACCTACTTCTGCAATTGTTATAGAGCAATGGAGTGATGAACAGACCTTCTATATTTGGAATGATGCCACATATACTGCGAAAGCAGGAAGCGGAACCTTTAGTTCAAGTGATTTTACTTACGGAGCGAAATGGCCAGATCCTGTAAGCCTGCTGACAAATGCACACAATAATAATATTAAAGTTTTGCTATGGAATGCGCCTTGTATGCAAGATAAACCTGAGGTCAACGCACAGAGGACCAATGATGAAAATTATGCGATGGCTCAGGGGTATGTTGTTAAGAATGCAGATAATTCTCCTTATAGACTGCCAACTAATGTATGGCTCGGAAATAGTCTAACTCCTGATTTCACAAACCCTAATGCCAGTAGTTGGTGGTTTGCAAAGAGAGCCTATCTGTTTGACGATGTTGGTATAGATGGTTTTAAGTGTGATGGGGGAGAGTTTATTTGGGGTAGAGATTTACAGTTTTACAATGGTAAAAAGGGTGATGAAATGAGAAATGCATATGCTGATGCTTATGTACAGGCATATTATGATTATGGCAAAACTAAAAAAGCTGACTCATTTACATTAAGCCGTGCCGGCGGAGCAAAAGCACAACTTCATCCAGGTACATGGGCAGGAGATCAGGCTTCAACCTTCTCAGCTTTCCAGGATGCAATAAGAGCGGGAATAAGCGCTTCACTTTCAGGAATACCATTTGTAACGTGGGACTTAGCTGGATTCCATTCAGATATACCTTCTACTGAACTGTACAAGAGAAGTGCTGCACAAGCGGCATTTTCACCTATAATGCAGCTTCATTCAGAAGATAGTAATCCGACTATCAGCAATGCAAGAACACCATGGAATATGGCATCACGTACAGGTGATAATGATTGTATAAATACTTATAGAAAATTTGCAAATATGAGAATGAGCTTGATACCATATTTGTATACAGAGGCAAAATATACAAGTGATAATGCAGTTCCTATGATGAGACATATGGCACTTGAATTCCCTGATGACAGCACTGCCCTTGAACAATCATTCCAGTATATGCTGGGAGGTAGCATGTTGGTTGCACCAATCGTAGAGAGTGGCACAACAAATAAGAGTATATACCTACCAAATACTGAATGGATAGATCTGTTCTGGAATGCACAAAAGCCAGGAAACAGAAGTATAAATTATTATGCAGGTGTAGATGCTATGCCAGTACTTGTTAAGACTGGTAGCATTATACCGATGAACATGAATTCATCATATGATTTTGGTGGTACAATAGGGAATGATTTAAGTGCTTATAATACCCTGACTTTTAAAGTATACCCATATGGCACAACTTCATATAGCTGGTATGATTATGTGAATTCAACTGCTAGAACAATAACCTCAACAGAATCCTTCAGTACAAACACAGAAACAGTGTCATTACCAGCAATACCTGTAACTAGTACTTTACAGATACTCACAACTAAACCAACCAGTGTGACACTTGGTGGAGCTGCAATGACACATTATACTACGCTTGCTGGTTTGCAGGGTGCAGCATCAGGATGGTATTATGACTCTACGAAACTGCTTACGTACGTAAAAACAAGTTCAAGCATATCAAGCAGATCAATTGTACTGAATGGGGTCAATAAGGCTTCTTATGAGGCGGAGTTTGCTACTCTGAATAGTACAGCATCAAATACAAATCATACTGGGTATTTAGGAACAGGATTTGTTGACCAGTTTGAAACACAGGGTGATTATGTTGAATTTGATGTATGGTCAAAAACAGCAGGTACATATACTGTTGACTTCAAATATTCAGCAGGTTCATATAATGGACAAAGATCAATATATGTAAATGGTACACATGCAGCTGATTTAGCAATGGCAAAGACATCAAACTGGGATACCTGGGGAACAGCTTCTAGGTCACTAGCTCTTACTGCAGGGAAAAACACGATAAGAGTGAGTTACGATGCTGGAGATTACACTGGGTTAAATCTTGATGATATAGTTGTTCATCAATAATTACCAGATATATGCAATGCAAATTATAATATTAAAGGTTTATTGAGAACTTTGTCATTAAACCTTTAATAACCTATAAGAAAAATTTATGAAAGGTAGGTTTTAGTATGAATACTTTTATTAAAACTAAATCAAAAATATTTTCTTTTATGTTAGTTTTCTTTTTATTGATTTCTTCAGTAGCCCCAATTAATACAATACCTGTATTTGGATATGTTTCTGCACTTGGAAATATAACTTATTCATCAGTAAGTGGTGATAACCTTACATTAACAATAGATAACGGTACTGAATCAGGGGATGACATATTGGAGCTTAAGCTATGTGAAGATAATATACTGAAGGTGGACTACAGGCCAAATGGGGTCTCTACAAGCTCCGATACACCTATAATAGACCCAAATAAAACATGGAGTTCAGTTGGTGCAAATATTGATACAAGCGGTAATCCAATTCTTATAACGACAGATTCAATGAGAATTGAGATTGCAACAACACCTTGCAGGATGACAGTTAAAAAGGCTGATGGAACTACTCTATTATGGGAACCATCTGCTGGTGGTGTTTACTATGACGGGGTAAGATTCATGAATAATACCAGTGACAATATTTATGGTATCAGAAGCTACGAATTTACTGACAGCGCTGGTGAATTACTGAGAAATAACAACTCACATGCAGCACATGCTGGGCAACAGGGAGACTCTGGTGGACCTATCATGTGGTCAACATCGGGATATGGAATACTTGTAGATTCTGATGGAGGTTATCCTTACACAGAGAGTGCAACCGGCAAGTTTGAGTTTTATGTAGGCGGAACACCAACGGAAGGCCGCCGCTATACAAAGTCAGATCTTGAGTACTATATAATGCTAGGAAATCCTAAAGAAATCATGAACTCTGTTTCAGAAATAACCGGAAAAGCACCAATGCTTCCAAAGTGGTCTTTAGGTTTTTCAAACTTTGAATGGGATACAACGCAAACAGAAGTTACCAATATGGTAGATACATATCGTGCAAAAAATATTCCAATTGACAGCTATGGTTTGGATTATGACTGGAAAAACTATGGACTAACCAATTATGGAGAGTTTACATGGAATACTACCAAGTATCCGGATTCTTCTTCAACTACATTAAAGAATACTATGGATAGTAAGGGTATAAAAATGATTGGTATCACAAAACCAAGAATAGTAACACTTGATGCCAATAATAATAGAACTACACAGTATGCTGATGCTGAAAATGGTGGATATTGGTACCCAGGACATTCCGAGTATACTGATTATTTTATTCCAGTTCAAGTTAGGAGTATTGATTTTTACAATCAATCCTGCAGAACCTGGTTTTGGAATCACTCGCAGGATGCTTTTGATAAAGGGATAGTGGGTTGGTGGAATGATGAGACTGATAAAGTTTCTTCAGGTTCAGCACAGTACTGGTTTGGAAACTTTTCTACAACTCATATTTCGCAGGCTCTATATGAAGGACAGAGAAATTATACCTCTGGAAATACTAGAGTATGGCAGACTGCAAGGACCTTTTATCCAGGAGCACAAAGATATGCAACTACACTCTGGTCAGGTGATATAGGAATCCAGTTCTACAAAGGTGAAAAGGTAAGCTGGGCGGCAGGAATGCAGGAGCAAAGAGCTGTAATGCTATCTTCTGTAAATAATGGACAGGCAAAGTGGGGAATGGATATTGGTGGTTTCAATCAAGCCGATGGAACTACAGCAAACCCAACTCCTGAACTTTATACCAGATGGGTTCAGTTTGGTGCTTTCACACCTATGTTTAGAGTACATGGGAATAATCACCAACAACGTCAGCCTTGGTATTACGGAACAACGGCTGAGGAGGTTGCTAAATCTACTATCCAGCTGAGATATAGCTTAATTCCTTATATGTATTCAAGTGAAAGAACTGCATATGAAAGTGGATTGGGACTAGTTAGACCTCTAATCTATGATTATCCTAGTGATTCGAATGTCAGCAATTATACAGATGCATGGATGTTTGGAGATTCTATGTTGGTTGCTCCTGTTGTTGATGCAGCACAGACATTAAAGAGCATTTACTTGCCAGCAGGTACTTGGATAGATTATTTTAGAGGAACTGCATATACAGGTGGACAGACCATTAAATATCCAGTAAATGCACAAAGTCTAACTGATATACCTGTATTCGTTAAAAAAGGTGGAATAATTCCGACTCAGAAGGTTTTAGATTATGTAGGACAGAACAGTATTACAAGTGTAAATGTTGATGTATTTGCAGACACATCACAATCAAGCTTTACTTATTATGATGATGATGGAACATCATATAATTATGAGGGAACATCATACTTTAAACAGGAAATGACAGCGCAGGATAACGGAGGAAGCGGGATAAGCTTTAGTGTTGGGGCAAAAAATGGTACTTATTCACCATCACTTCAATACTATATAGCACAGATTCACGGCAAAGCAGGGACTGGTGTAACTATAAACAGTTCAGCTGTAAACAACTATGCCGATCTCAATGCTCTTAAGGCAGCAACGGGTGAGGGATGGACAATCGGAAAAGATGTATATGGCCCTGTTACTTATGTAAAAGTTTCCGCTGGAAGTTCAAGCGCGAAAAATGTGGTTGTTACCGGAACCGCGACAGTTTCTGATACTTCAACTAAGTATGAAGCAGAAGAGGGTTCACTCTCTGGTAATACTACAAGTACAAAAGCTTCTGTTAATACAAATCATACAGGATATTCAGGAAGCGGTTTTGTGGATGGGCTTGGAAACGACGATGCAGCTGTAACCTTATACTCAAATGTAAAAACAGCAGGAGACTACAATGTTGGAATAAGATATGCAAATGCATCAGGATCTGCAAAGACAATGAGTATATTTGTTAATGGTTCAAGAGTAAAACAAACATCATTGGCAACCCTGACAGACTGGAATACATGGTCAACCAAGAATGAAACAATTCCATTATCTGCTGGTAATAACATAATAACGTTGAAATACTACGATGATGCTGGAGATACAGGAAATGTGAATGTTGATTATGTAACAGTACCTTTTGAGGCTAGTACTCAGAAGTATGAGGGAGAAAGTGCAGAGCTTTCAGGTGGTGCGGCAACCAATACAAATCACTACTTCTATTCTGGAGCTGCTTTTGTTGATGGGATGACCTCGGTAGGAGCACAAACTAAATTCAATGTTAATATTCCTTCTTCCGGTTCGTATAAAGTTAAACTCAAGTATGCGAATGGAAATGGAAGCACTAAAACGCTCAGTACATATGTAAATGGCACAGATGTAGCAACTGCTAGCCTTACGAGCCCATCAACTAACTGGAATACTTGGCAGGATAATGAGCAGACACTAACACTTAATGCTGGATTAAATACAATAGCATATAAATATGACTCTGGGGATTCTGGAAATGTAAATCTAGACCGAATTTTGGTGGCAGCGACAACGCCGCCTACTCCTCAGTCCGAATTGAGTTTACTTGATAATGGAGGCTTCGAACGGTCTACTACTGCAGGTAGTAACTGGACTGAATGGCATCCTACAGGACAGACTCTTGCTTATGGTATTGATAGTGGATCTGGTAGCAACCCACCTACATCTGCGTGGACAGGATCAAATCGTGCATATTTTTGGCTTGGAACTACATATCAGCAGAGTATACATCAGGTAATTACGGTACCAACTAATAATGCAAATTATAAATTTGAGGCCTGGGTAAAGCTTGATTACACCACACCAACCACAGCAAGAGCAGAAATTTCAAATTACGGAGGAAATGCAGTATATTATAATATTTCAAAGGATGGAGTATGGAAATATATAAGTATAAATAATATTTATGTTACAAACGGACAAATTGATGTGGGCTTTTACGTAAATTCTCCTGGGGGCACAACTTTGCACATAGATGATGTGCGAATTACAGCACAATAAATTATACTTACTAAAGTTAGCCTCTAACAAAAAAATATTTATTTGTTAGAGGCTAATTTTCAATAACATTTTTCACTAAATAAAATTTATAGGTAGAATTAATTTGGGGTGATGATTTTATGTAAAGACGAAAAATCTTTAGCAAGTTTTTATCAGTTATGTTAATATGTAGTATATGTTTAGGAATGGTACTTTTTGCTTTTCCCCAAACAGCTAGTGCAACTTCGCCAGAGGTATAAAACATGAAAAACATCACCCAAACAAGTCAGAAAACGTTAACTGCCTGTTATTGACGGTAGAATAAATGCGTGCTATAATTATTTTTAATACTTACAACATTTTCAAGTTAATCTTGAGAGTATGAGTTTGCTAATTAAGGTATTACGAATTTAATATTT
>JACMJL010000045.1 GCA_014380625.1 Clostridiaceae bacterium | reverse complement strand
CATACCATCTATTTATTTTTAGTATTTTCTTATTTTGCCAATTTGCCTTGTACTCCAATTGACTATAGAATTTATACCAGGATACATCTGCAATTTTCTGTGCTAAAGTGGTTCCAGTCTTCAAAGAAGACTTCATCATATTTTTTATACTCAGATCCTCAAGACATATAACTTGGTTTTCGTCTACAAGTCTTTTTGATTGTGAGTGTAGAAAATACTCTCTTTGACAAGCTATCTTTTCATGTATCTTTGCCACTTTTATTCTTTGTCTATTTCTATTATTACTTCCTTTATCTTTTCTGCTGAGTTTTTGTTGAGCTTTTATTAGCTTCTTTAATGTGTTACTCAAGTACTTTGGGTTATCTATCTTCTCCCCTGTTGAAAGTACTGCAAAATGTATTATTCCAAGGTCAATCCCTATTTTATTCTCACTTTCTTGATAAACTTCAGTTTCAAATTCAGTAATAATGGAGACAAAATATTTACCACTGCAATTCTTATTTATTGTAGCATTTATTACTTTACCTTCTACATATCTATGGACGCTTGCTTTTACAAAGCCTAGTTTAGGCAATCTAACTTTATTTTTCTTAACCTCAATATTTCCATTCACATAATTACTTGTATAGGATTTTTTGTTATTCCTTTTACTCTTGAATTTAGGAAAACCAATGCTCTTATCTCTAAAAAAATTCTGAAAAGCTCTATCTAAGTTTCTCAGTGACATTTGTAGGCTAGTGCTATCAACCTCCTTAAGCCATATAAGTTCCTTCTTTAACTCTGGCAATTGATTCTGTTGCTTGGTATAGCCTATGCTTTCTTTTTCATTGCAGTATTTTTCAATCCTTTGATTTAGAAAAATATTATAGACAAACCGAACGCAACCGAAGGTTTTTTCAATTATTGTTGTTTGTTCTGCATCTGGATATATTCTAAATTTATAGGCTTTATTCATGGGTTGAACCTTCCTTCTTGGCTTCACCTTGACTTTCTATATACTTTCTTACTCAAATATTTCTTTTAGCCTGCTTGATATTGTATCATTTATTACTTTTTTTCTGTACTTCACCACAAGTACAAGATGATAATATAATAGGAATACTGAGTGATTATTACTATCTAAGTCCATGGACATACCTTCTTATATATTGTAATACTGAACATAATTATAGTATCTCCAATTATTTTTATGGTATTCCTATTAGGGTCTATAGGCTTTTACAAACCCATATGTCTCTGTTAATACTCTTAGTGGTTTATAGGGAATTAAAATATTTTAAGTTGTCCCTGTTTAGAATCTGTAATCTTGTCAATAATAAGAATGTAAGTTCGTAACTATTGAATTTTGGAGGTTTTATTTATGGATGCAATTTTATTAAAGGATATATTAGATAAGTTAAATAATACAGGTTTTAATGAAGATATATGTTGTCCACAATGCCACGGAAGCAATATAATTAAGAATGGCAAATACAAGGAAAAACAGCGTTTTATATGCAAACCTTGTGACAAAAACTTTAACTCATTAACCAATAGCCCTATGTCTATGTCACATAGGCCTGAGAAATGGCCACTGTTCATTGAATGTATGATAAAGGGCTTATCTTTAAGAGCTGCAGCTGGAGAAATTGGCATATCTCACGTAACCTTATTTTATTGGAGACACAAGTTAATGAGAGCCTTAAAAAGTACTGAGGATAACTCTCTTGTGGGAGATGTGGAAGCAGATGATACTTTTCTAGCTTATTCTGAGAAAGGAAGTAGAAAGATTCCAGATAGAGAACCTAGAAAAAATGGACCCAAATACTGCTTAGGAGGTAAAAAGGTTCTTCTCTTAGTTGCAGCAGACCACAGTAACCATGTATTTTTAAAAGCAGCAGCTTCAAGAAATACTTATACAAGTTTAATATGTAATTCCTTAGGCAAAGTAGTTAACCCAAAAGCTGTATTCTGTTCGAATTTCAAGACCTTTTATAAGCATTTTGCAAATTTAAAAGGAATAAAACAGCATTTTAGGATTAATCCCTATAACAAAACAGAAGAACATAATATAGATTTAGCCAATGGACATCGTAAAGCCTTACAAGTTTGGCTTGATAAATTTAAAGGCGTAGCAAGCAAGTATTTAAATAACTACTTGTCTCTTTATAATTGTTTAAGAAAAAGTGATTTTGATAAAACAGAAGTAGGAATAAAAAGTTTT
>JACMJL010000044.1 GCA_014380625.1 Clostridiaceae bacterium | reverse complement strand
TATTGTTTTCGGAAGTAAGGATCTAGGCAATAAGATGTTAAAAGCCCCTGTAGTAAATAACTATCTTGGTTTCCCAGAAGCCACTGGTGAAGAACTAAAGGACAGCTTTCAAAAGCACATAGATAATTTAAAAATTCAAATAAAGCCGGAGAGAATAAATGCAGTTTATTCAATGGGAGATTACTTTGTTCTTATGGTTAATGAAAAGAGCTATGAGGCTTCCACATTAATTGTAGCTACTGGAATGGAATACACAAAACCTTTAAAGGGAGAAGAAGAATTTCTTGGTCGCGGGGTTGGTTATTGTGCCACCTGTGATGCACCACTTTACAAGGGTAAGACTGTTACCGTTATAGGTTATAACAGAGATGCAGAAGAAGAAGCAAATTACGTTAGTGAACTTGCTGCAAAGCTTTATTACATACCTTTATATGAGGGAGATTATGATTTAGATAAAAGTATAGAGGTTATAAAAGATAAGCCTATAGAGATAAAGGGTAGTGATAATGCTCTTAAGCTAATCTTAAAGAAAACAGAAATTTCTACAGATGGGATTTTTGTAATGAAAGAAAGTGTTTCACCAGGACAACTGGTTCCAGGGTTAAAAATTGTGGAAGGACACATTTTCGTAAATAGGGACCTAAGTACTAATATACCAGGCTGTTATGCAGCAGGTGACTGTACAGGGAAGCCTTATCAATTCATGAAGTCTGCAGGCGAAGGTCAAGCTGCCGCTTTAAATGTAGTTCAATATTTGAATAATAAAAGGAGTAGTATTTGATACTACTCCTCTCTTTTATTCTTTAAAGACTTAGATTCTAAAGTGCCTTACTTAGTATGGAAAAATACGTGATTACCTATAGTTTTTGTATTTGATTTTGCTACATTTATCATCCAAGTTGAAGTTGCAATTTTTGGATTGTAATAAAATACTGCTTTTGAAGTGGGATCATTACCTTTTAATGCTGATAAAACAGCTGCATAACAACTTTCATCAGGTACTACATTAATCTTGTTATTTTTCACACAAGAGAATGCATACTTTTGCTTGATTACCCCTTCAATAGTATGTGGGAAATTTGGATTTTTGACTCGGTTAAGTATAACAGCTGCAACGGCAACTTTACCTTCAAAGGATTCTGAACGACTTTCTGCAAATACAGCTTGAGCCATTAGATAAACTTCATCCTCTGTAACATAAATATCTGTGTTGGTTGTTTGAAATACTTCAACTGCCTCGATTTTTTCTTTATACAATTTGGTAGCTTCTATTTTGGGTGCAAACTCTGCTTTTACAATCTGAGTAGGAACTAGAACTACTACAAAAAAGCACATAACAAATAGTATTATGATAGTTTTTTTCATGAATATCCTCCTTTTACCTACGGGGTTAGCTGACGGGTTCGGTAAAGGCATAACCTACGTATAAATACGATTCACCCCAAAAAATGGTTTCCCCGCGTCTTTAAAAACTTAGGTCATTGTTATTGTTTCCTAGTAGTAAATAAATATACCATATATTTATTTTATATCTTTGAAACTATTATAAGTTTCGATAAAATCATTATAGTCTTTGTTTACTTGAGACATCTTCATATCTGACTCTATATAAAGTTTATCTGACGCGTCTTTTTCAATCTTCCCAAGGGCAGCTTGAACCTTTTCATTTGTCAAAGCATATGTAAAGGAGTCTAAATATAAATCATAATCATTCATAGCATGTTTTAATAGATCAAAAACATGTATAGGGTTATGATCTTTAGATTCCTGAGGAACTGAAATTTTCGTTAAATTAATTTTTAATTTACTTAAGTCTGTCTTATTTTTAAAAACTTTGTTTATTAAGTCATCGTAATTGCTATTATTGTTACGGAGACTGTAAAGGTAAGATTTAAAGTCAGTCTTAATAACTTGAAAGTTCTTAAAGGATTCATCAACTCCTCCGATAAAGTCTGTAGTTTGGCTATCTGATATACCTTGGTTGTTCTTAATTTTAATTAACTGGTCCATATAATAAATTGAACTATCTATAAAATCTACAGTATTCTTTTGTAGACTAATTTTAATTTTATCAATGCAGGCTTGGGAATAACTACCTATGCAGGCGTCCTTGAAGGTTTTCATGTTATTTCGTGAGGAACTTAGGTCTGTAGCTTCAGGATTATTTAATACAGTGAGAAGTTGGGCGTATATGTTAATATTGTTTGTAAGACCTTGAATTAAAGCGGCTTGACAGAATTTAAATTTATCAGTTGGGTTTAAAAGTAGGATATTATCTTTAGACTTTTGTAAGGTATTTATTATATTTGGGATATTGGACTTAGCCGTTTGAGTATCGAGGGTTCCTTCTTTCATAAAAGCTGTTGTAGAATTATTTGCTTTATTAATTGCTTTTATATAAATATTTAACTTGCTTTCGTAGGAATTATAATAACCTTTCATTATAATTGCATAACCACTGATGAATACACCTAAAATAAGGATAAATATCATACTAAGTATAATCATATAACGTACAGGATTCCTTTGCGTGGGTTCCATGGATTTCCTCCTCTATTATGGTTTAGTACTTAATAATATATTATTCAATTAGAAATAAAAGATTCTCTTTATTTCTAAAATTAAAGCATTAATAAATAGTAAAACCACAGAAAACACTGTTGTATGATACAATACAGTGCTTTCTGTGGTAATTAATTACATGTATTAAAAGTTTGCTTTTGGTCTCTCTTCAAGATGATTTACCACCTTATGGACACCTTCAGTTGCTTCAGCTATATTCATTAAAGCCTCAACTTCTTTTTTGTTTTTTACAAAACCGTCAAGAAATACCTTTCCGTTATGAACTGTTGTAGCTACATTTGCAGTATTTACGGTAGAGGCAGAGATCTTTTCATAAATGTTATTTTCGATATCAACTCGGTTATTTTTTGGTCCTACTTCAATATGGTTAATTATATTTTTTACTCCAAAAACTTTTGAGGCTTCTCTTAAGGCAACCTTTCTTTCAGCTTGATTATCTACATTTCCCACAAGAATAGCATCACCATGATAAGCGTTAGCATTTACTCCAACAGGACGACCATTAATTTCAGTTTGACCTAAAATTTCATTTAAAGAGTGTTTAATTTGTTTATCTGTAAGTTTTTTATCCATAGCAATGGTAATATCATTCATTACCTTTTTAACTCCTTTAGTTTCAGAAGCAATTCTTCCCACATCTTCTTTTTCAGCAAGAACATCTACATAACCAGATAATTCAACCCTTCCATCTAAAACGGACACATTAACCTCATTTGCCGCAATATTTAATTCATCTCTTATACCTGAAATTACTTTTTCCGCTATATTATCATCATTGCTTTTCATTAAATCACCCCTTTAATTTAGTGTTACCTTTTTAGCTATTATTATTTTATAAAATTAGTACTTGGAGTACTATATAACACTAGTTTAGTGTATAATTGTAACTAAGTGATTAGCAATGGGGTGAAGTTTATGGAAGTTTTAAGTACATTAGTAAATACTGTTAAAAATATAACACCGCGATCTATTTTAGATATAGTGGTAGTTGCATACATATTTTACAAATTTTATATGTTGATAAGTGAAACTAGAGCTCAACAACTTTTAAAGGGTATTTTACTTATATTTCTACTTATACCAATCAGTGACCTTTTACAATTAACCATGTTACATTGGATTCTAAATGAGACTATTACAATAGGAGTATTATCTTTTATAATTATATTTACACCTGAAATTAGAAGAGCTTTAGAGCATATTGGAAGGTCTGCTTTTAATGAACGGCATATAATGGAGGATGACATTAAGATTGAAGAGGTAATAACAGAAATAACTAACGCCGTAGAAAATTTATCTAAGAGTAGAACTGGTGCCTTAATTGTAATCGAGCAATTAACTGGACTTGAAGATGTAATAAGCACGGGAACAAGAATTGATGCTATTATATCCACAGCCCTTTTAGAGAATATATTTGTTGTAAATACTCCATTACATGATGGAGCAACTATTATAAGAAATGATAGAATTGTTGCAGGTGGATGTTTTCTACCGCTAACTACTAATAATGATATAAATAAGAAACTTGGTACTAGGCATAGAGCAGCTATAGGGATTTCAGAAACTGCAGATGCTTTAACCATAGTAGTTTCTGAAGAAACTGGGGTAATTTCCCTTACGGTTAATGGAAGGCTTACAAGGAATTATAACAAGGATAAAATTAAGGATATACTAATTCGAATAATAAAGAGTAGACAGAATAAAAAGATGACCTTAAAGGAAAGGGTGAAATTATGGATAAAAAAAGAACGCGGCAGTACGCAATAAGGCTGGGTTGCCTTTTTGCTTCATTTACACTCTGGTTATATATATATAATGTCGTAAATCCTATTAAAGAAACTAAATTAAGAGAGGTAGTTGTAGAGCTTAAAAATACTGAAGCTCTAGCTCAATTTAAATTAACACTAATTCCTAATGAAAAGTATAATTTAAACCTGACGTTGACAGGGAGCGCGGATGATTTGCAAAACATACCAAGAGATAAGTTTAAGTTAGTGGCTGATTTAGAAGGCTTCGGATTTAAAAAAGGTGATGTAAATAGAATACCTGTAAAAATTATTCAAAAGCCGGACAATGTACAGGTATCAAATAGTGATATGCTTTATATAAATATACGTACAGATGAGCTTATTGAAAAAAGTCTGCCTGTGAAGCCTGAGATGACTGGTAAAGTTAAAGTTGGATATTTTGCATTTCCTACCACCTTTAATCCAACTGAAGTTTTGGTAACTGGGCCAGCTAAGCTTGTGAATAAGGTAACCAGTACTCTGGCTACAATAAGCATAGCAAGTGCTAATTTAAATGTGGAAAGTACTATAACTTTAAAGGCTGTAGATGAGAATGGGACAGAGGTAAAGGATATAGTATTAAATCCAAAAGAAGTTAAGGCTACGACTGTGGTGAAAAAAATAAAGTCCATTCCTGTAATTGTAAAGACTAAAGGAGCCTTGGGCAAGAGTTATATCTTAAAGTCTATAGTGCCAAGTGAAGAAAATATTGAAATTGCTGTGGATGAAAAAAATGAAAATAGCATAACCTCTATAGAAACAGTTCCATTAGCACTAGATACCTTAGCAGGAAGTTCAGAAAAACAATTAAACTTAGTAGTACCTGATGGAGTAAAACTAATTAGCAATAAGGGAAGCGTTGGAGTCAAAATCACTATGGCAAAGATTATAACTAAAAATGTAGCAATAGATATAAAAATTAAAAATTTATCTGATACTTTAAGCGTAACCTTAGATAAAACTAAAGTTAATTTGGTTGTATCTGGTGATGAAGGTATCCTTAACGGTATTAAAGATGGCGATATAGAATGTTCTATTGATTTAAATACTTTAGCTGAAGTAGCAAGTCTTGTAGTACCGGTGACTATAAAGCTACCAGCGGGAGTAACAGTAGTATCACAAGCTCCTCAAACTGTTACTGTGGCAATTATCAAAAAGTAAGGTATCTGAGATGAAATAACAAGTCAAAGATGCATGGAAGGAACTAAGAAAATGTCTATAAGAATAAATAATATATTTTTGGATTTAGATGAACCTGAGAAAAACTTAAGGCTTAAAATAGCAAAAAAATTAAGAATAAGCCCAGAGGAAATAAAGGACTATAAAATAGTTAAAGAGGCTATTGATGCCAGAAAAAAGGATAGCATTAAATTTAATTATTCTCTTGAGGCTAAATGCAATGGAGAAGAAAAGTTAATAGAAAGATTAAGAGATAAGGATATTTTCTTTCAGGATACTGAAGTAGCTATGGATATAGCTTTTGGAAGTAAGCCTATGATTAATAGGCCATTAATAGTAGGAATGGGACCGGCAGGGTTATTTGCCGGTCTCGTTATGGCTAAAAATGGATATAGACCTATTATTATTGAACGAGGAGAGCCTATAGAAGAAAGAACCACCACTGTTAATAACTTTTGGAAAACTGGGAATTTAAATGTGGAAAGTAATGTTCAGTTTGGAGAAGGTGGAGCTGGCACTTTTTCCGATGGAAAGCTAACCACCAGAATTAAGGATAAAAGATGTGATTATATACTTCAGGAGTTAGTGAAAGCAGGGGCACCTGAGGAAATCATATACATGGGGAAACCACATATTGGTACGGATATATTAAAAAACGTAGTTATAAATATTAGAAAACAAATAATAGCCTATGGTGGGGAAATAAGGTTTAACTCACGACTTGATAGTTTAACAGTAAAAGATGGAAAATTAACCTCAGCCTTAGTTAATGGGGAAGAAATACCTTGTGAAAACTTACTTCTTGCGATAGGGCACAGTTCTAGAGATACTTATATAATGCTAAAGGATATAGGTGTTAAACTAACCCCAAAAGCTTTTGCTATCGGAGTTAGGGTAGAGCATTTAAGAAATTTAATAGATGAAAATCAATATGGGAGATTTGCAGAGCACCCAAGGCTGAGAGCTGCAAACTATAGATTAACCCATACCAGTGAAAAGACTAAAAGAGCAGTATATTCCTTTTGTATGTGCCCTGGAGGGGAAGTTGTGGCGGCAACTTCTGAAGAAGGTAGGTTAGTGGTTAATGGAATGAGTTATTATAAACGGGATTTAGATAATTCTAATTCAGCTATTGTAGTTACAGTAAATCCAGGAGACTTTGAGGATGATTCTCCACTTAGTGGTATGGAATTTCAAAGGCATTATGAAAAACTTGCCTACAATTTAGGCGGAGGAGGATATATTGCGCCTGTTCAATTGGTTGAGGATTTTCTTAAGGATAGAAAGAGCAAGATTCTAGGAAGTGTAACTCCAAGCTATAAACCTGGGTATGAGCTAAGGGAAATGAAAAATTGTCTTCCTAATTTTGTAGTTGAAACATTAAAAGAAGGATTAGTTTCTTTTGATAGAAAAATTAAAGGTTTTGCATCAAGCGATGCTATAATTACGGGGATCGAGACTAGAACTTCAGCCCCGGTTAAAATAGACAGAAATGAAAGACTAGAATGTGTAGATATAAGGGGCTTGTTTCCAGCAGGTGAAGGTGCAGGTTACGCAGGGGGAATAATATCAGCTGCGGTTGATGGGGTTAAATGCGCTGAGAGCATTATGAAAGATCTAGCTCCTAAAAATTGAATTTTCTGAAAATGGCAATATTTCTAGAAATCTTTGTTACAATATAGAAGATGGTTAAATAATTAACGAGGAAAGATTTAATTTTTAGGAGGTCTATAAAATGATAAAAAGTTTTGAAGAAGTACTAACAAAAGTTAAACAACAAGTAATTAAAAAGGTAGCTGTTGCAGTTGCACAGGATGAACCAGTATTAGAAGCAATAAGAGAAGCAAAAGTGAGAGGCATAGCAGAGGCAGTACTTGTAGGTGACCAGGAAGAAATTAAAAAGATTGCAATGAAAATAGGCATGAAAATTGAGGACTTTGAGATAGTTCATGAACCTGATGTAAATAAAGCAGCATTAAAGGCCATTGAATTGGTATCTACCGGTTATGCGGATATGGTTATGAAGGGATTAGTTGATACTGCTACTTTTTTAAGAGCTGTTTTAAATAAAGAAGTTGGATTAAGAACAGGAAAACTGATGTCTCATGTGGCAGTATTTGAGATTCCGGGCTTCGATAGACTTTTATTCTTAACAGATGTGGCATTTAATATGTATCCAGAATTAAAGGACAAGATTGATATTATAAACAATGCAGTAAAGGTAGCTAAAGCTGTTGGGGTTGACCTACCAAAGGTTGCGCCAATCTGCGCAGTGGAAGTAGTTAACCCAAGTATGCAAGCGACAGTTGATGCATCTTTATTATCAAAGATGAATGATAGAGGTCAAATAAAGGATTGTATTATTGATGGACCTTTGTCTTTAGACCTTGCAATATCAGAAGAAGCTTGCCAACATAAAGGAGTTAGGGGTGCTGTAGCAGGAAGAGCGGACATACTATTGGTACCAAATATAGATGCAGGAAATATAATGTATAAAACCTTGACTTACACTACAAATAGTAAAAATGGTGGTATTTTAGTTGGAACTTCAGCTCCAGTTGTATTGACTTCGAGAGCAGATTCTCATGAAACTAAGTTGTACTCTATAGCTTTAGCAGCCTTAGTATCAAAACCTAGAAAAAAATAAAATTGTAGGAGGTACCAACAGTAGCTGAAATTCATAACTTTCTATAACAAATTGTAACAAAATAATAGGCGTAAGTTTATTGTTGAATGCCATATTAAACATTTATGGTTATATTTTTTAATAGATGGGAAAAATCTAAATGGTTATTTGTGCAATTGAAATAGAAAGATGTGAAAAGGATGAAAGTAACAATTACAGCAGTTTTGATAAATATTGATGAGAATAAGAAATGCATTATTAACAGTGTAATGACTGTGTTTTGTAGTGCTGTAAGGTATTCCTTTAAAAGGATACTTGAAGGCATAAAACTAAGTGATATTGAAAAAAGTGTTGCTTTCCAATATGGTTTAAACATTAGGCAAAGCAAGGATGCCGTAGAAAATGCCAGACAAACTATAGTAAGTCAAAAGGAACTAGTTAAACTGAATTATGCAAATTATCTCAAAAAAACTAATAATATACAAAATGTTTTAAATGATAGTAAAAAAATATTATCTGATAAGAAGAGAAGAATTTTAATAAAAAAACTAGGCAAAAGGCTTAGAAAGCTAAGTTATTATAAGAATTTCATCGATACCAATACTATCCCAAAAGTAATCTTTGGAACAAAAGAAATGTTTCTAAAAAGGTGTAAGGGACTAATAAAAAGAGAAGAATGGCAAAACTTACGAAATAATAGAATGTACTCAAGAGGAGATAAAACTAAAAAGGGTAATCCTAATCTAAGAATTATACATAAAAACAATAAAACATTTAATGATAGATAATAAAGGTAATTATAAATGGCATACTTATTTAAACAATGGGGAATTAACCTATGCACGGAGTGATAG
>JACMJL010000043.1 GCA_014380625.1 Clostridiaceae bacterium | reverse complement strand
TGCAATCGAAAGTCTTTTAGAGGTTCCACTTGAGGATTTCTTTTATACATTCTTTAATGGAGAAGTAGGATTAAAGCTTATTAAAAGTAAAAAAGGACTTTCTAAGGATCAACTTGAAATTGTTCTACAAGGTGATTACTATAGACGTGAGTTGATAGCTTGTTTAAAGTCCTATTACTATATATATTTTGAAAAAGAGTTACGGTTTATAGAACCCTTATTAATTAGAAACATGAGAAAACAGATAGGTATCATGGAAAAAATCGGTCTAGAAGCTTTTATTACCACAATACATAATAGAATAGAGATTACTCCTTCTTCCTTTGTGCTTCATAAATATGTTGATTTTATTGCTCCTTTTGATGGACTTAAGAAAATCGATATAAGAATTAGTAGCTTTATTGATCCACATCTGCTTATTAGTATGAGTGAAGGTACCTTACAATTCACTCTAAGAGCTCATCTGCTTGAAAATGTGGATGAGCTTCCCTTAGATCTTTATAACACTATGAAAGCACTAGGAGATGATACTCGTCTAAAAATTCTTAAGAGTATTTACAAGGGAAAAGCATCTACTCAAAGCTTGGCTAAGCAACTTGAACTTACGGAAGCCTGCATCTCTAAACATCTAAAGCTTATGTTTGAGGCGGATATTTTGTACAAAAAAAGAGAAGGTAATTATATTTATTACCTTCTTAATAGGATTGTACTTGATAGAATTCCAATGGATATGTATCAGTATTTAGATGGATAATGACAAGGGGACGGGGTTGTTGTCAATATAATATTGAATGATGATTTAATTTTAAAATACCAGTATCTATTAAAATTTTCCTAATAGGACTAATATCACTAAAACAGCTCCTATAAATATACCGACATACTTAACAGATTCACTTGGTTCTGTCCCATCTTTAATCATCCATCCTCTACCAAACATAAACGTTTGTTTTGGAAATATAATCAAAAGAATACCTAAAATTAATATAAGAATATTCGTATAGTTCCCCCTCTACTCTAATTATACTTATTTCTAAGTGGAATTTCTTTTATTATATATTAATTTTTCTATTGATTTTAATCTCCTATAGGAATACAATATTAAATAATATGGTAATTGCTGTGATAAGAAGAGTAAGTAGATAAGTTCTTTTAAAGAGAGCTCCTGTAGCTGAAATGGAGCAAAGAATTGTTTATTGAAACAAGCCTTTGAGCTTCACTCCGAATCTTTCTTAAGGGGAGGAAGTGACGTATGTTCACGTTATAGAACTAGAGTATATGTATTAATTGTACCGTACTTGAAGAGGTTAATATGGTAACGTATTAATAAATTAGGGTGGCACCACGAATATTGCTCTCGTCCCTAAGATTGTAGAATCTTGGGGGTGAGAGTTTTTTTATTTTTCTTTATAATAATAATTGATTAATAGGATGGTGTCTAAATGATTAACAATAATCCAATGAAATATAAGAAGGCTGTAGAAAGGCCAACTTTTCCTAAAAGAGCCGTTATAACAGCAGGTATGCCTTATGGTAATAAGGAATTGCATTTTGGTCATATTGGTGGAGTGTTTGTCCATGCTGATATATTTGCTAGATTTATGAGAGATAGAATAGGTAGTGAAAATGTTATTTTTGTATCAGGAACTGATTGTTATGGTTCACCTATTCTAGAGAGTTACCGCCAAGCAAAAGAAGCAAATTCCTTTAGTGGAAGTATAGAGGAGTATGTGAGTTTTTATCATGAAAAGCAAAAGGAAGTATTAGATGATTACCAAATAAGTTTGGATTTATTCGGGGCCTCAGCAATTGGAAAAGCTGGTGAAGTGCACAAAGAAGTATCAAAAATGGTCTTTGAAGATTTATATAATAAAGGTTATATAAATAAGATGTTTTCCGAACAATTTTATGATGAAAAGTTTGATGTTTTGTTAAATGGTCGTCAGGTTGTAGGAAAATGCCCTGTGCAGGGTTGTTCCTCAGAAAAGGCTTATGCGGATGAGTGTGGATTAGGCCATCAATATATGCCAAATGAACTAATTGATCCAATCAGTGTTTTATCAGGAGAAACTCCAGAATTAAAGTCCATTGAAAATTGGTATTTTAGGTTAGAAAATTGGACGGAAAAATTAAAGGATTATGTGGAACTTTTAAAAGATAAAGGTGAGTGTAGAAAATATTTAATTAATACAGTCAGTGAATTTTTAAAGAAACCTGTTATTTATATAACTAAAAATCAGATGGATATATTTGAAGGAGTAAAAGCTAAATTGCCTGAACATACTGTTGTTGATGAAGGCAAAAATTCTATAGTTATTGTTTTTGAAAACTTTGAGCTAAGAGAGAAGTCCAGAAGTATATTATCACAAAATGGTCTAAAGTTTAGAACGGGAAAAGCTTTAGTTCCATTTAGAATTTCAGGTAATATTGAATGGGGAGTTCCAGTTCCTGAAGGGGAAGGCATGACAGGGGCAACCTTTTGGGTATGGCCTGAGTCCTTGTGGGCACCAATTTCCTTTACTAAAGCTTATTTAGAAAGAACCAAAGGTTCTTTAGAAACTGTACCTAATGCTGAAGATCAATGGGAATCTTGGTGGAAGTCTAAGGATAGTAAAGTATTTCAGTTTATAGGAGAAGACAATATTTATTTTTATAGCATAGCAGAATCAGCCTTATTTATGGCGCTGCAAAACAATGCTCCAGAAATAGATCCAAAGGAAGGTGAATTTCAGCTACCACATATTATAGCTAACAATCATCTTTTATTTATGGATAAAAAGGCAAGTAGTAGCAGTAACATTAAACCTCCTACCGCTTTAGAACTACTAGATTATTATACTTCTGATCAACTTAGAATGCATTTTATAAGTTTAGGTTTAGCAAATAAAGGTGCAAGCTTTAAACCTAAGAAAATGGGAGACAATACCTTTTACGAAGGTGTAGATATGGTTCTAAAGGAAGGTAATTTATTGACTAATGTTTTAAATAAGTTAGTTCGTTCCTGTTTTTATACAGCACAAAAATATTACGAAAGTAAGATTCCTAAGGGAACAATTAGTCTTTCTGTTATAGAAAAATCAAAAGAATCAATACTTGACTTTGAGAGTAAGATGTATAAACATGATTTCCATAGACTAACGGATATATTAGATGATTATATTAGAACTGCTAATAAAAATTGGGTGAATAATATTCGAATTGTAGATAAAGACCAAAATGAAGAATTAAGAAGTCAATTACTCATTGATAGCTTTTATAGTATAAGAGTAGCAATTACCTTATTACATTCATTTGCTCCTAAGGGCTGTGAAAAAATAAGAGAGTTTATGAATCTAAATGAAAAAGTTTGGGATTGGAATTACATTTTTGAAGATTATAATGCTTTTATTGAGGATATGGAGGGTCATTGCCTAAAATTTTTAGAACCTAGAGTAGACTTTTTTACAAGGCATTATACACAATTTGAGATGTTAGAGTAAAAAATCCAATAAAATATATAGAAAGAATGGGCGTCATCTAGCCGGTTCTTTTTAATTTAAATTCCACTTAATTCTTTGCTAATCGCCTCAATTACCTGTTTAATGGTATATTTGCTTTCTTCCCATACACTTAGCAATTCTTCAGCTCTATCTAGGAAATTTCGATATATAAAATCAGTCTTTATTACCAATTGGTATTGAACCATTACAATAAGCTTCCCCTGCTTCTTCAAAACATGCCCTCCTGGGTTTACTAATTTCTTCCTACATAATTTTTCCACCCATCTCAATTAGATCTAATTCTGCATGAAATAACTTATAATTCTCCTTTAGCTTCCCTCCATTCAACCAAGAGGTTATAGCGTTCTGTTTTGAAGCGCAATACACAATAGTTGGGGTCTTGTGGCCCGGTAAAATGATTTAAGAGGCCACCATACCACATTTCTTTTTTCACATCCTGGTCAGTAATTATATCAATTGTACCTACAAGTGTTATATTGTAATCATTAGAATTGAAGCAAACACTTGCCCTATTGCACTTTATGATTCTATTGTTTTTATCGCTGCCAAGCCCAGTACAAAAGGTCAACCAATTGATACCGTCTGCTTTGGAAGCTGTGATGGTTGAAACGGTCGGATAACCATCTAAATCAATAAGGGCCAATTCACAATAAGTTCTCTCACCAGTATTCTGTGAAACAATTTCTCCGGCTCTTAAGATGATTTTTTCATTCATTTTGACTCCTCCTATTTATTATAATTATATGTCTTACACAAAAAGGCACCACCAGACACCATATTTATCGATTAGTTCCACACCACAGGGGCTGAAAAGTAATTCGCCAAACGCTGTAAGGATTTTGCTGCCGTCAAGAAGTGTTTCATATGCTTTTCTTACCTTATCATCCTGCCCATCCCCAAACTGAATGCAAAACTGCATTGTATTGCCAGTAATTCTTCTATCTCCACCCGACGTAGTAGTATCACGAGCCTCACCTACTGCAATGGCCTGTCCACAAACATCAAGTTCCCTATGAATGACTGTGCCATTTTCGTCTATATCCTGAAATCCAACCTTTGCATCAAAAGCCTTTTTATAAAACTCAAAAGCCTCATCACTTCCCTTTACATAAATTTGAAGTATTGATCTGAACATACAAAATCCTCCCTTATGTATATAATTAATCTCCAGTTCTCACTTTACAGCTACGACTTAACTCTATTTATTAATTATACCATTAATTTCTATTTATATAATGTTTTTATTTAAAGGTCATATCCTAAAAATATTTGAATATTTTGTAAAAGTATAATATAATTTAATCCAAAAGGTAAAAAACACTAGGAAAATATAGTTATATAATTAAAAACTTAGCGGGATAGGGGTACAATATGAAACAAATTGAAGAATTATTTACACTTGCTCTTGAACTTAAAGCTTCGGATATACATTTATCCGTGGGAAGCCCACCTATGTTTAGAATAAATGGTGATCTAAACAGTTTGGATATGGATAATTTAACACCAAATGATACAGCTGATTATGTAAAGAAAATATTAAATGATAGAGAGTATGAAGAATATTCTCGTGAAGGCGAGAGTGATTCGTCTTATGAACTAACAGGGGTAGGTCGATTTAGAGTTAATGTATTTAAGAAAAGGGGAAATGATGCACTTGTGTTAAGAACCATTAATGTTAAAGTTCCAACTCTAGAAGTCCTTGGAATGCCAGAAGTGATTAGTAAACTTACGGACAAAACTAGAGGTCTTATTCTTGTAACAGGAACAACCGGAAGTGGAAAATCTACAACCCTTGCTGCAATGATAAATGAAATTAATATCAAGAGAAAAGGTCATATACTAACTTTGGAAGATCCAATTGAATATTTACACGAAAACAATAAAAGTCTTATTAGTCAAAGAGAAATAGGTAAGGATACACAAAGTTATGCAAAAGCACTAAGATCCGCATTAAGAGAAGATCCAGATGTTATATTAATAGGTGAAATGAGAGACTACGAAACTATTTCTATAGCAATAACTGCAGCTGAAACAGGACATTTAGTTTTATCAACTTTACACACTATGGGAGCTGTAAAGACAGTTGATAGGATTATAGGTGTATTTCCTTCTGATCAACAGCAGCAAATTAGACTTCAGCTTGCATCAGTCCTTGAAGGAGTAATCTCTCAACAACTTATTCCAGATACAAATGGTGGTAGAGTAGCAGCGCTTGAAGTTATGATAGCTAACAGTGCGATTAGAAACCTTATTAGAGAAGGTAAGCCTCATCATATAGAATCATCAATTCAAACAGGAGCGAGGGATGGCATGATGACAATGGATTCCTCAATTATGAACTTGTACAATAAAGGAACAATTTCCAGAGATGACGCCTTGAATTGTGCAATAAACAAGGATACCTTTAGTAGAATTTAGCAACTGAGCAGGTATAAGTGGTAAATAACAATGATTTGGATATAACAAAAGGTAGTAAGGGTGTAATTAATAGGGCTTCGAGAATAAAATCTCGAAGCTTTTTAATTACTATGAAAATTACAATGGATTCGTTATTGGAGATTACATTTTCTCTAAAATTGGTATTCCCTCTATGACTAATGGATATTCTGGTTTTTACAATACATTATTTGTTACATTTATATTATTTATTATAGGAGTAATTGGTTTAGAAAGACTAAAGAAGGAATTAAAGATTACTACCAATATACTCCGAATATACTGGTTTTGACATTTGCATATTTGATAAGGAAAACCAGGTTGAATTTCTGAAAAATAAGTACTGACCCATATAACTCATGCAGCACTCATTTGCTTTAGGGTATAATATCAAGTATATTTTATCTTGAGACAGACCCCTTATAGATATAATATTTTTCCGTTGATTTTTTAAACTTAGCTGATTCCGTATCTACTCTCTGAAATAATTGCTCTAGGGTGTATTTACCTTCCCGTACATAACTATCACCAGTAAGAAAATCTTCACAATATCACCTACTTAAAGAATTCTATATTTAGATTAACCATAAATATAGAATTTATGTATACTATTTTTATAGTTACTTATATATTTATTTTACCTGTAGCTACCTCTTC
>JACMJL010000042.1 GCA_014380625.1 Clostridiaceae bacterium | reverse complement strand
TATTAGGAAGTACTTCCATTAACTCTATTGTACAGCATAAGTATTGATTTTACATAAACCAAATATAAACAAAGTATAAACTGTTCGGAGGAAATTTTCTTGGGATATGGGAATTTATACTAATTAGCGTTAAAAAAGTCAGAAATACCATTAAGAGAAACTCTCAATTTGAAGGCTTCCTTTCTTAAATATCTATCATTTTCTTAGCAAATTAGTATTATATAAATCCTATACAATTCTTTTTAGCTTTTTAAGTCGCTTTGTTTGATGGACTGTTGTTGAAGTGACATTTGGAATATATTACTCCCACTTAATGCTTTGCATAGATTTATTGAATAGTGGAGAAATCCCTCATCATTGGGATGAGTTCCATCATTATAGTATTTAGGTAAGTTAGGAACCAACTTGAGTCCATCAATGATATTTACGTTCTCGTAATTATTGCAAATCCTTTTTATTTCCTCAATTACATCTAGGAGAGTACCCGTATCTAATTGGTTAAACATGATGGCTCTCCATATCGGTGTAATTATATAAACTGGAGTATTCGGAAAAGTTTCAATTAATTTATCCAAGTACTCTTTGCATTTATAGCTTAGTTCATCCATGCTTTTATGTTTTTTCCAATCATTTGTACCATAGGCTACGGTGATTAAATCTGGTTTAAATGGAATTGTGCCATCAATACTGTCTGCCTCAAAGTGATACCCACCAATGGCCTGGTTCAACATATTCATGTTGAGAAATCTTGATACTTGGACAGGGTACGTAGATGAAGGATTACGGGCATCCATTCCCTGTGTGATTGAATCGCCCAAAAATAAAATATTTCCGTTAGATGTTTCAGCTGGCCCTCAGTAAACCTGACAGGCATAAAGCCTTCCTCCGAATGAACTATGTTTACATAATTTTTAAATACACCCTCAATTGTCCGAATATCATTAATCTTAATAAACAATCTCCTTCACTCCATTCACTGAATAATTAAACCATTATTCTACTACAAAAATCTATTCACTTAATTCTGACTACCAAAATATGCATTAATAATACAATATAATCTGCAATCTGTATAGTTATTCGACATCTTTAAATCAACCTTTTTTTACCCTTTTTTTACCCTTTTTTTTACGGATAGTTACTATGGATATAAAAAAGAACCCATAGAAATTAACTATAAATAGAATGCTTTACCTTTAGAAAGGTTGCTTTCAAGTTAATTCTATGAGCTTTTATTAGATCCTTTGATTAAAAGATGTTATTTACCACTTGCAACCTCGTAAGGCCAATCGTTGATTCCACCAAGATTATAAACCTTCGTATACCCCATTTTAACCAATGCTTCCGCTGCTGTTACGCTTCTTCTTCCACTTCGACAATATACAAATATGCTCGCATTTTTATCTGTAAGCTTTGTTAGCGCCTCTTTCTCTATTACTTCCACCGGAATAAGCTGGCTATTAGGTATATGCTTCTCTTCATATTCTTCTTGAGTTCTAACATCCAGAAGAATAATTTCTTTTTCATTATCCAGTCTTTTTTGGGCTTCATTTGGCATTATGTTGGTGTAATTTATAGTTCTGGAGGAGTCAGTTGGATTTGCCCCTGCTTTATCACTGTTTGATTGATGATTGGTTGTACACGCAGATAGAAGGCACATGAAGGCGAAAGCAATCGCCATAATTCTTTTCTTCATATTGACTACACCTCTTCTTCTATTCAAAAAAGTTCTTAAAGTGTTGAATTGTATCATTATAATCAGAGTTCAAATTGAGATAATTGCATATTTAAACGGGTGTGGTACAGTAGCATTCGTAATTTGTAATATTTATTCCAATACATTCTTAATTTTATCTAAAAACTCTGAACTTTTTTCAACACAACCAATACAGGATAATTTTCTTAAACTTCGAATATGGCTACATTCCAAAGCACCTGCATGTTCCAGGAAGTATTCTTTGAGTTCTGCTGAATTATCTATATCACATTTCTCTGCGATAAATTTAACTGCATAATAAGCACCACATACGCCTTCCGGGGCTCTACCACCGCCATAAGCTTTAAATGATTCTACAATTTCATCCTCAAGATTGAATTTATCTTTAAAAGCACTTACAACTGCTTGTGAACAGTTCATTCTTATGCATCCGCCTTGTCCTGTATAATTATTCTTTGCTTGTAAAGTTGACATATAAATCGAATCCTTTCTATCATTTCACTGTTAGTTATAACTTTTATTTATCATTACGTTTAACTGTAAAATTTACTTTCGAATCAACATACCCCAATAGGGTATATTCAACATTATAATCCTTAGGCAAATACTTGTCAATCTATATATTCAAATATATAGATTGACAAGTATTTTTAAGTTTTCATTAATGATGAATAAATGTTAATAATAGTAGCTTTAGGTATATTCATTATTTTGAAAATTATAAAACAGTCTTGTAATATAAATAAGATACCAGCAGGATGACGTTTGTCACCCTACTGGTATCTTAAGTAATTTTAACTATTATTAGTTACGATAAACTTATTTGTTGTAAATTTTGTACATCAGTACAGCTGCCTCGGCTCTTGTCGTGTTTGCTAGAGGATTCATCATTTCATTACTTCCCTTTACCAAACCTTCATTCACCATTAACGCCACATCACTTAGGGCATAGGATGCGATATTCCCCTTGTCTTTAAACCCATCAAGACCTTTATCTGTAGAAATTGTCGTTACCTTCTTAGCGACTTTCATTGCTCTTGCTATAATAACCACCATATCCTGCCTTGATATCTTTTCACTTGGGTTGAACTTATTATCTCCTTGACCATTGATGATACCTAGCTTCTTTGCTATACTCACTGCTTCATAGTAATATGCATCTTTACTCACATCTTGGAAGCTTGAATCTATCTTGGCAGATAGACTAAGTGCTTTCACCAGAAGCATTGTAAAGTCTGCCCTTGTTATACTTTCACCAGGTACAAAGGTCTTTTCTGATGTCCCATTAATTATTCCCTTCGATGCCATTACTACGATTTCATTTTTAGCCCATGCATAGTCACTTATATCACTAAAGCTCTTATAAACTGCAGCTATTGCATAATGACTAAAATGTGTTGTAGTAAAGGTGACCATTCCAGTTACCGCATTGTATCTTCCACTTGGAACGGATAATACTTTCCCTTGTCCATCGATATAACTTACAATAATGTGCTCAGGATTCTTTAGTTCCTCTGCCGACGGCTTATATGGGATGGATACTATTACTGGTGCATCCGCATTGTTATACTCTAACTTTTTACCATCTGCCGTTAGGTTGATCTCAATTACTGGTCGGGTTCCAATGTGTGCTTTCACAGCATCTGATAATTTGGATTTATCAGCACTACTTATAGTTACATTAATCTCCCTCGCTGCACCTAAACTTGCATTGCTAAGCATATTGCTCGGAATAATTACATTTCCTAAGTCTGTTCTCAGCTCAACTCTCTGAGTGGCTGTAGTCGCTGTAAATACCGAAGCGGGAAGAGTTGTATTATAAGCCTTTGCTCCTTCTACCTTTGCCACTTCAACAGAAATAGTCTTTGTACCTGTTGCGTCAGCCTTCGCCTGTGTAAATGCATCTGTCATCGTTTTTGCTTCAACATTGGTTTTTGCTTCACCTGTCTTAGAGTCTAGTACAGGCGTAGTAGTTATTTTATCTTGTATTTGTGTAACTGTTGGCGTAGTTTGTGTTGTACCACCAATTGGGTTATTATTATTATTATTTTTTTTTCTATCTGTTTCAACACTACTACTTGGTCCATTTGTACTCCAGTTACCTGCAGTGTCTCCAGCTTCTACTTTAAAGTTATAAGTAGAATTCGCAATAAGTCCAGTAACATTATAAGTTAGGATACTTCCTGAGACAGTACCTATTTCTACTTCATCTTTCAGTATTTTATACCTTTCAACACCAACATAATCGTTTGCTGGGGTCCAAATAAGCGTTGTACCTGTTTGTGTTGTACCACTTGCTGTTAATGTACTTCCTTTTGGCCAGCTTGGTACAGTTGTGTCTGCCAAATCTAATACCGTAATCGTACACATGGAGTTATATACAGAATCAGTTACACTAAATACACGAACTGTTGTGCTTCCATATCCAACCGCTGTTATGACTCCTGTATTTGATACCGTTGCAACCGATGGATCAGATGATATCCAGTTTACTGCCTGATATGTAGCACCTACAGGTTGTACTTGTGCAGTTAGTTCTTTTGTAGTACCTATTCCAATTAAATTCACATTGCTTTCACTAATGACCATTCCGGTAGGTTGAATATACGCATATAGAGTACAATCTGCATACACTAATGGGTTTTCTATGCTTGCAGCACGTATTGTTGTCGTACCTGTACTGAGTACTGTAACTAGCCCTGTTTGTGCTACATTTGCCACACTTGAATCTCCAACCACAGACCATGCTATTTTTTTGTTCGCTATATTGGAATCGGTTACAGTTGCAATAAGCTGTTCTGTACTTCCTACCCCAGATAGAATCAAAGTAGATTTATTTAACAGCACTCCGGATGATTCCTTGTATCCTGGGGATATATAATTCATCCCTGCTACTCCTACACCTCCGGTGCTATTTGCCTTTACAAAATCTCCACCCGCGGGTTCTCCTGAATAAGCCTGTCTCAATGCTGGATCATTTTGAGGGAAAACAGTTATTGTACCTGCCTGATATGGCTTAAAATATACATCTGATAACAAAATTGAATCGGTTCCCGAGCTCGTCTTGTATACTAAATACCCACTCGGCCCAAATTTTGACAGATTAACATTACGCCAATCAGCGATCTCGGTTTTTGCAAGAGCATTAAATTGTATCGGTTGAATCATAAATCCTTGATAATGAGCGGAGCCTGTCATTCTGTCAATACGATAATAGGTAGGACCACCCCAGTTTTGTATCAAGTCTGGATGCATCACATGAGCCGCTGTATAACTTTTGCTTTCTTCTGGTCTACCATGGGAATTTTCGAATCGAACATTTTCAAACTGCATAACAGACTGTAGTGGGGTGTCCGCTTTTCTAGTATCAATATCGATACCTTCTGCTAGGTCTTCACCATGGAGCCATAAGCCTTCAATATGGAG
>JACMJL010000338.1 GCA_014380625.1 Clostridiaceae bacterium | reverse complement strand
GATTTGTGATTTTTGTTGTTATTCTAGTTTTAATAATAAAGTATGTTAGAAAATATCTCAATAATAATAGTTATCCTATAAGTATTTTAAACGAAAGATATGCAAAAGGTGAACTAGACGAAGAAGAGTATATTAGAAAAAAATCAATCCTAATGAAAAAGTAATCCAGTAGGAGCTGAATAATTGTTTTATTTAGCTCCTACCTTCAATTTAATATACTATCTTGCATCACGAACATTTTACCTCTGATGAGGTTTCTTATAGTTAAGAATTCTTCTATTCACGATCACTACTTAATACAATAAAGGTGAAATAATTACATAAAACTAAGAACTTTTTTTACTAATTCTTCAATATACCTATTGTCAGTACCGCAACATCCACCTAATATTTTCAACTTATTATTAACCTTTAGTTCAATCATTGAATTAATCAACAGGTCAAAATCCTCAGTTTGCAACTCAATATTATCATTTAAACTTTCAGGATTTGCTGTAGATGTATTTGCTTGGATTCCTATTAGACGTTCCCTTACTAATGCTGTTTTATTTAATGGATTTGAAAGAGCTTCTTGTAATACGATTGGATGTACACAATTTACCATATAACATAAAGGTTTAGGAGTTATTGTATTATCAATTTCTGCTATGACATCATTAATAATGTTACCATCTAACAGGCTACCAGACTTTCTAATTACAAAACTTAAAATATATGGTATACCTGTTTCGGACATAGCTTTAGCTATACCGATTGCCTCAGATTTTGCAGGTAAAACTCCTGCAAATAAGAAATCTACATTTGTTTGTCTAAAGGATTCTGCTTGAACCTTATGAAATCTATAAGCTTCATCAATACCTAATGCTTCTTTAGGTTTATATGCGTCATCCTTGCATCCCAATATCCCACCAATAAAAATTTTATCTTTGTGAGATGGATAATTTTCTCGCAAATCTTCTAAAAATTTCACACAATCCTGAATAACATCTTTGCTACGATATTGAGAACATTTAATTCTATCTATATTTGCTCTCCTGGTAGGTGTCATAATCATCATAGGAACATTGTAAGCATTGGCTATATCAATATATTGTTTATAAATTAAAGATAGTGTTTCAATGCCTATTTCCTCATATATTAACCCTGCATGTACAATATTCTTATCTAAAGGAATACAAAATTCCCTTTTTAGCCTCTCTACAATGGCTCCTTCAGTTAATAAAAATGAAGAGTTGCTAAATGTATTTAAAAATGTATTTTGTAGTTCATAATTATATTGCATAAAATTCTCCTTTATAATATTTAAATAATTATTTATCTAAATAAGATTCAACTTCCAAAATAGCATGAATTGTTGTTCTAGTATCAAACATCTTTATTTCATAATCCTTTATTTTTCACACTCAATATACGCCATAGGAACATTAAAAATAATTTCCATTTACTTTTAATACTCTAAAACATTCTTCAATAACTTTATCTGGATTCTCAAAATTATTAATACCTATGTTAGACATTATTACATCAATACAGGTATTGTCAAAAGGCATATTCACTCCCATTAATGAAAAAACTAATACAAAGAACTTTGAAATCCTGCTAAAATATAATAATTACACATAAATTCTAACTTAATTGCCAAACAAACAGCTATTTTTCTTCTTTGCTTCAATACTTCTGCCCTCAAATATGCTAATTTCAATTATTTATAAATCTACTATAAACATTAAGGGTATTAAAATACTTTTGTATCTAACATTACTTGTTTTGTTTTAAAAAATTACTTACTAACCGTTCTCCATCTTGAAATGATTTAGCATAGTAATTTTTAGAAAATGGATCGCTAAATCCATGATTACCATATATCATATGAACGCTAACATTTGTTTTTTTATCAAAATCGGATATTAAATCATTTACTTTAAATGATTTCTCTCTACTTGGGAATATTAATAACGTTTTACACTTAGGCGTAATATACAGATAATCTCTTATTCGTGAACCATAATATCCAACTATACCTTCACATTTAATGTCGCTATCGCTACATAGCCATGCAATTGTTGCCCCTATACTAAATCCTAATATAAATACCTGTTTATACTTAGGTCTGACCTGTTCCATAATATTTTTAACTTGTTGAGAGGCTAAATCAAAACCAACATTTCGTATAAAATACTTATATGCCTCTTCTTCCAGAGTATAATCAAAAGATTGATTTATATTTAGTAAATCAGGACAAATAACATCAAACCCAGACATATTGTAATATTCACAGACCGTATGTATATGTTGATTAATCCCATATATTTCATGTAAAACTATCACTACAGAGTCAGAATTACTTAAAAGAGTTATCATAGTTTTCTCCTTTATAAAACGTGATTACGTTATTTAATTTTAACATATAACCACTTTATTACAATATAGCTTAAATTAAAAACTCCAATTATTTAGACCCAGCTCTTATATTACCTCTTAACCTGCCTTAAACCATACTTTGTTTCAATCTGGTTTCGCCAGTAATAAAGACTGCATATTTTATTGGTATGCTTCGAGAAATGGGGTAAGAAAAAATTGTCCACATCAAAGCCCAGTTTAGGGGGTCTGATGTGGACAATACTGTTCACAACTTTATTATATTTTCAAATGACTAATTTTTGTCTACAATAACTTCCCTATTAAAAACATAGTTTTCATTCCAAGTGACGTAAATTTTGCTTCATATTCTGTAACAATATTCTCTGCAAAATCACTATTATGGAGGTCATAGGTCAAATATTTAATTTCGAAGCCACTTTCTTTAAAATATTCTTGAGATGCTTCAAAAAGTTCTTCATTATCTGTTTTAAACCATACTTCACTATCTGGTCTAATAAACTTTTTATATTCTGATAAAAATCTTGTATGCGTAAGCCTTCTTTTATTGTGTCTCTCTTTTGGCCATGGATTACAAAAGTTTATATATATTTTACTTATTTCACCATCAGAAAATATACCTTCAATTTGTTCAATATATAATGGAATAATCCTAATATTTTTAAGTCCTAGTTCTACTATCCGTCTAATAATATAAACAAGAACCTCATCTTTTAAATCTATTCCAATAAAATTTATATTAGGATTATTTAGAGCCTTTTCCGTAATAAATCTTCCTCTTCCAGAACCTAACTCTAATTGTATATCATTTGAGTTATTAAACTCTTCATGCCATTTGCCGAAATTATCCTTAGGGTTTGTTATAAAGTATGGGTTCTTTTCCATCTCAGGTCTTGCCCACCATTTTTTCCTTAGTCTCATAGATACCTCCAAATATTTAATAATGCAAATTATATTATATATTACTTAGAATAAAAAGAAAAGAACCTCAAAATATAATTTGAGATTCTTAAACTTTTTAAATAAAATTTTTAACATTGCTACTAATTTTCATCTTGTACATACCTATTAGAAAAAAGGAAAGTGCAAAAGCTATTAGAATTGCCAAACAAGGTATTACATCTATAAAAGTCTTTCCTTCTTGAAGTTGCTTGATAGCTTCAAGAGCCCAGGTCTGTGGTAAAAAATTAGCAATCTTTTGCATGAAATCAGGCATTAATTCCTTTGGCCAATAGCAACCTGAAATCATGCAAGTAGGTACAAATATTATAGTTGCCATTGTACTTGCTTGGTAAGAGGTACTAGAAAATGCTACGATAAAAATACCTAAGGTTACACATACAAGCCCAAAGGTCACAAGTATGACTAATAGTTGTAAGCCAGGGACCCCCATATTAAAATTGAAAATATATTTCATTGAAACTATAACTAAAATAGATTGAATTAACATCATAAACATATTTGCTAAGATATTTGCACCAATATATATTTTACTATCTACAGGGGAAGAAAATATTCTAAAATAAGTTCTCTCTCTCTTTTCCTTAAGTATCAAACCTGCCGTAGTACTTGCCCCTTGAAGCATAAACATAATTAAAAAACCTATACTAGCAATTGCTACCCTCTTGTTTAGAGATTGGTCCTTAACTAAATTTGTGCTCAGCTTTAAAGTTTCAGTTTTAAAGCCTACATACAGTTTGTTAAAACTGTCTTTATTATTATCTGAGGCTTTACTCAAGCTCAATAAGTTTTTAATATAGTAATTTACATAGCTTTGAATAAAGCCTGTTGCATCTTCACCTTTTATAGTGAAAATATCCAACTTACTAAAGTTATTATTGTAGATGCTTTCATCAAAATTTTCAGGTATGGTAAGCACACATTCAACACTACTATCTGCAACCAATTTGTTTATTTCTTTTTCCTCAACCATTCTAACTCGATATCTGTCCTGATTTTTTATTTCTTCAATAAAATCTTTTGCCAGCGCCCCATTAATATCTTTATTATTTATTCCAATATTAATTTTAGAGCTACTAGAACCGTATGCAGTCATAACAAAAATAATAATTACCACTGGAAGAATAAGATATACAATTATGTTGGATTTTTTTCTAAAGGTAATTTTCAATGTATTCATTGCTAATATTAATAGATTTCTCATATTATACGGTCTCCTTTCTGAAGGATAGCGAAGAAATTGCTAAAAACACTAATGCTATACCTATATTTATCAGTATCGCAGGTAGTACTTTGCTATAATCATTGTTATATATAACCTCAAAGATACTCTTATTTACCCATCTTACTGGGGAAAGAAAGGTGATCATTTCAAAAACTTTGCTACCCCCTATACTTTCAACAGGCATGTAGCTTCCTCCTAAAAATACAATTACAGGTATTATAAAATTTAAAATTCCACCAGCTATATTCTCATTTTTAAAGATAAAGCCTAAGCCTACACCAAGACTAATTGCCATTATTATTTGAGAAGTTAATATGAGCAATACAGTAAAAATATCACTACCCCAATTTGCATTAAGTACATATTTACTAAATAAAACTACAACTAGAATTTGTATCATAGTAATTAATACTCCGCCAATGGTTTTCCCAAATAAAAATTCATGTTTTCTAACTGGGCTAGACAAAATTCTACCCCTTGTTTTACTGTTCTTCTCACTTGACATACCATATAATCCTGTCATTCCAGCATACATTATTATAAGAGCAATCTCAGCAACTGCATAATAATCTAGAGACGAGGGTTTTTTCGCCTTATTTATTGAAGATATTTTAGTATAATCCGCATTATTATCACTCAATATTTCAGGTAGAGCTTTTGGATTAACCTTTTTTACTTCAACCATTATATTAAACTGATTTACAAAGCCAGAAAGCATGCTTTCAAGCAATCCTCCATTTAAATTCATATCTCCTTTATCAGTTTTAAATAACTCTATTTTATTATCTTCTGTCATTTCAATAACCCCAGAGTACTCAGTAGAGGAAACTAACAATTCCTTAGCCTTTTTAACATCATCAATTTTTGTATATTCTATTTTAGGTATAGTTTTTGCATTTATAAATTGTTTTAAATATTCTGCGGCAGGACCCTTAGCTTCAATACTATACAAAACCTTTGGTGTTGCTATTTTTAGATTATCACTAAATTGTGTTTTAAAAGCTGCTCCTAAAACAACTATTAATAATACTGGAAATAAAACCATCATAGCCATGGCCTTTTTGTCTCTAAGGTTTTGCTTAACTTCCTTTACAATAATTGAAATTATATTCACTTTACCACCTCTAATCCCTTAATTTTCTACCGGTTAAGGTTAAAAATACAGTTTCTAAGTCAGGAACTTTACTCTCTACATTTTTAATTGAAATTCCACCTTCTGTAAAATAAAGTATGATTTTATCTAGATTATGAACTTCTTTTAAACTGTCAATTTTAACTTTATTTTCATCAATTTCAACCCCAGTTACACCCTTGATTTTCTTTAACTCTTCTTCTTTTACAAGATTAATGTGACTAACAGTAACCTCTACAGTGTTTTTATCTGTAACTATTGCTTTTAATTCATCTTTTGTACCTTCGGCTATAACCTTACCATGATCTATTATGCTTATTCTTGTAGATATTTGCTCTACTTCCTCCATATAGTGACTTGTATATATAATTGTACAACCACCTTCATTTAATTTTTTTACAGATTCAAGTATATGATTTCTTGACTGAGGATCTATACCTACTGTAGGCTCATCCATTATTATTAACTTTGGAGTATGAGCTATTGCACAGGCTATATTTAATCTTCTCTTCATACCACCTGAAAACCCGGCCGGAAAACTCTTCTGTTTATCGCTAAGTCCTACAAATTCTAAGGCCTCTTCAGCTTTCTTTTTTAATTCTTCTCCTCTTATACCATAAAGGCTTGCAAAGAATTTCACATTTTCTATACACGTCAAATCTTCATAAACTGCTATGTCCTGTGGAACCACACCAATATTCTTTTTTGTAAAATTTGAGTGTTTCTGATTATTTTCACATAAGACTTCTATAGATCCTTTTGTTACAGATATCAATCCACATATCATGTTAATAATTGTACTTTTACCTGCACCATTAGGACCAAGCAACCCATAGATTTCACCCTCCTTAATTGTTAAGTCTATATTATCTACTGCAGTGAAATCCCCAAATCTTTTTGTTAATTCTTTAATTTTTACTATATCCAAATTAAACCCTCCCTTAAATTGAAAATTCTTCATGTTCTAATTATAAAAAAAAAGAGCCTTCTTAGTAAGTTAAGAAGGTCACCTTTTAAACATGACAAAAGTCATGTTCTCATAATCCCACCCTTTAAGTAATAAATTGCAATTTGTGTTCTATGATCTAAATCTGTTTTATCTAAAATAGAGCTAATATAATTTTTAACAGTCCCTTCTGAAATAAATAATTTAGCAGCAACTTCTCTATTTGTTAATCCCTCTGCAATGGCAGCCATTATTTCCAGTTCCCTTTCTGTAAATAATCCCTTATCTAATTTGCCACTTTTATCTACATCCATGCCTTTCATTACTTTATCCATTACCCCATCTTGGATTACCATATTCCCACTATAGACAACTTTAATAGCTTGTTTTATTTTATCTGGAGAATTGTTTTTAAGAATATATCCTTTAGCTCCATATTTTATTGCAGAATTAATATACTCATCCTCATCAAAGGTGGTAAGTATTAAGCATTTTGTTGTAGTTTTTTCCGTTATACCTTTAATAGCCTCCACACCATTTAAAATTGGCATCCTAATGTCTAAAAGTGCAACATCTACTGAATTCTTTATACAGTACTCCAAGGCCTGTTGTCCATCTTCAACACAGGCCATCACGTTAAAGTCTTCGTCTAATCCAATTATTATTTTAAGACTTTCTCTTATTAATGAATCATCATCTGCCACTAAAAGATTAATTGCCAAAATATCACCCCGTTTATTTTTATTCACTTTCAATTGGTAACAGTACTATAACTGAAAATCCGTTTGAACCATCTATGATCAATTTCCCATTTAGATTCATGGTTCTTTCTTCTATTCCTGAAAGGCCAAGTCCCTTTATAATCTTATTGCAGCCTTGCCCATCATCTTTTATTTCAATTTTTATCAGCTTATTTAAAACTTTAATATCCACTTTAACATTCTTAGCCTTAGAATACTTAAATATATTAGTAAGAGCTTCCTTTATATTTTCATAAATAACCTTCCATTCTAAAAAACTAATCCTATCTAAGTTATCACTATGAAATAAACCTACATTTATTTGTCCATT
Source organism: Clostridiaceae bacterium (assembly GCA_014380625.1). Lineage (GTDB taxonomy): Bacteria > Bacillota > Clostridia > Clostridiales > Clostridiaceae > JACMJL01. The sequence continues at coordinate 64,689 of JACMJL010000338.1, read as the reverse complement.
ATTCTTGAACTCCTTCACTAATAGTTTAATCTTATTAATACCTAACTGCTCCTGGTCAGGTTTAATATTTTTCAAGGTATTCCTAATGCTCTCCATGCCATCTCTAAGCACATTAATTGTATTCCCAATGATATCCTTACTCTTAATGCTATCTATGTCCATAATCAACTTAGCAGCCTCTAATTGCATTAAACTACCAGATATACTGTGTCCAAGTTTGTCATGTATTTCCTGGGCAATCTTATTTCTCTCTTCTAATTGTGAAGTATATATAATTTGATGTTTAAATAAAATTTGATTGTCTAAATCAACGGTTAATTCATTGTTTTTTTCTTTAAGGCTTTCATTAGCCTTTAACAATTTGTTTATTCTATTTTCCTTATTTAATACAAAATAAAATCCAGTAAAGTTTAAACCTGAAATAATTATAAACTCAGCCAATGAATTCATATTTAATAAAAATGTGGATAATGCTAAAACAAAAAAAATATACCTCCACTTAAGTCTGTGTAAAATCAATTCAAATATATTTATAGGAATTAAGAATATGAAGGCTAAATCTATAAAAAAACAGCAAAACAAAAGTTCTAGTACAGATATAAATACAAACATTAGCTTATATCTTCTACCTTGAACAATTGCTTTGCTCATATTTAACACAACAAAAAAGAGAAGGAATAATACTACTTGAAGCATATTTGCAGAATAGCTTACGTTGATATTAACTAATCTGTAAGAAATATAAATTAAAATCATTAATTTATTAATAACAAACCAATTCTCCATCTAATCATTCCTATCCTTTTATGCTTTGTGGTTCATGAAACTAAGCTAATTAAGAAATAAGTTAAGGCATTACTTGGAATACCTATAATATAAGAACCTAAAGTTATAAATACTATTAAAATTATCATCTGATACTTATAAAAGGAAGCTTCCACACTATAGAAGAATTTAGGATTTAAATCCCTCATTATATGAAATCCATCTAATCCTGGTACAGGTATGATATTTATAATTGCAAACATACAGTTTACACTAACTACATAGTAAAACACCTTAAGAAGTATTAATCCCATCTCAGCTATAATAATACTAGTTTGAAAATAAGACATAAATATTTTGTTTGAAATTCCAAATATAATAGTGAAAAACACTGCAGTTAATAGGTTAGCTATAATTCCTGAAACTCTAACCTTTAAATCATCTTTATAATAATTTTTATAAGCTTTAGGGTTAGTCTCTACGGGTTTGCCCCAACCAAAGTGAATAATTAAAATCATTAGAAAGCCCATTAAATCCACATGCGCCAAAGGGTTTAAAGTAAGTCTACCCTGAGCCCTAGGGTTTTTATCACCTAATCTATCTGCAACAGCTGCTTGTGTAAAGGAATGGACTGTAAAAGCAACCAAAATTGCTGGTATATATAAAACTGCCTCTAATAAACTTGATCTTATGTCCAAAATAATTACCTCCTTAAATGCTTACGTAAATTTACGCTAGTAAAGACTATTATATCATACAATTTAAAAACTTACCTCAGCTTAAAATTTTCTTAAGTTAACGTTTATATTTGTTGATAAAAACGAAGTAAGCCATTATCTTAGGCGCCTTTAAATAGAGTCTTCACAACCTTTTCTTCATCAATAGAAATAATTCCCTTATCATAAATAGATTTAAATACACCAGTATATGATGTTTCCATATCAGAATTTAATTCTGTAACTACTCCCTTTAATCCATCATTTATATATATTTTACCTTGTAATGTTATGTAAATGTTCTTCATGTATGTAGGTGATTTTAATTCTTTAGTAGTAAAACTACTTGAATTACCCTTTAGAATTCCCCAATATAGTTGAGATATTTTAGAATTAATGACATTACCAATATAAATATTATTAGCACTATCTGTCCCTAAAATTATAGGATTTTCTACTTTGGGAATGTCTATAGGGTTGCCCAGAATATTTTTAATCTTTTTAGCACTTATATCCTCATAATATAACATTCCATCTCCAGGTGTAAGTTGAATATTACCAAGTAAAGACATAGGTATTTGAGTCTTTTTCATAGAATTCATATTTTCTGATTTATAGATTAAACTTTGTCCCGATGTACTTGTAAGTTTAGCATACATTACATTTGAAATAGTGGATAATAATATATCTGAAACGCGCAAATTAGGGCTAGAATCCTCAATAACTATAGAACCATTTGTATTTTCCCCTCTTACTTCTTCAGAATTATTATTCTTAACATCATAATAAAAAAATTTAGTTATCTCACCCTTTTTACTTTGAACTTTCTGAGCATAAACAATTTTGTTATTATCAGAAAGCCATTTATAAAAAGAAATTGTTGAATTCTCCTCAATTTTAATTTTTTGAATGGTTCCCAAAACGGTATTCACCACATTTAATTGGTTTCCATCAAAAAATGATAAATACATTCCATCATAAGAAACTTTAAAGTCTTTTGATTTTTCACCTACTTTGATTAATACTGATTTTCCTACGGTCTTAGTAGACGCAGGCACACTTACCTTAGCGTCAACTTCAAAGTAATACTTATCTAAAAATAATAACATTGAGCCTTGAATTATAATTGCTAGTATAATTAAAATCATAACCTTCTTTATTAACTTCATAATTCCTCCTACATAGCTTTAATATTAATTCTCAATCACTATAATAATTAGATAATTTCTATTTAAATGAAGTTTTAACTAATTTTCCTTCTTCTATAGTAGCAATTCCTTTAGTATAAATACTTTGCAAAACACCAGTATATTTAGTCTGATTTCCAGATAATAATTCTGTAACAACAGCATTTAAGGCATCATTAACATATATTTTGCCACCTAGTGATATATATATATTTTTCACATTCACAGGAACCACCAGTTCTTTTGAAGTCCATGTAGTTGTATTTCCCTTATATATTCCCCAATATATTTTGTTAACTAACCCATCTTTAACATCAGCAATATAGATATTATTTTTACTATCAGATCCAACTATGGATGGACTTTTCATTTCAGGTATCTTTACTTCTTTCCCTTCTGAATTCCTAATTTTCTTGTATAACAAGTCTTCAAAATAAAGTTCATCCTCAGTATATGAGATTTGCATTTTACCCACAGAGTATACTTTTAGATCAAGTTTATTTATGTCAGCCATAATATTTAATCTATAAATTACATTTCTCCTTCCAGGATTTAGCACTTTAACATACATTACATTTGTTAACGGAGAAAGCTCAATATCTTCAATTTCTGATTTTTCATTTTTTAGTTCAAAAAATATTTCTTGATTTTTAGCATCATTTCTTACTTCCTCAGTAATATTTTTTGAAACATCATAATAATAGAATTTTATTATATTAATTTGGTTTTTTTTCATTTTTTCAGCCAAAATAATTCGATTTCTATCTGGTAGCCATTTATAAAAGGATAGTGATACACCATCTGGAATCTTAACTGTATTTACTGATCCAGTAACAGTATCTACGACTTTTAGTTTATCATTATCATAATAAGATAAATATTTTCCATCGTTAGACATTTGAGTTTGTTTTGCACTGGAATCTACTTTTATATCAACAGCTTTAATTATTTTTTTAGGTGGTACAACTAACTTTGTACTTTTTATTTCAGAGCTTTCAGCAAAGTAGTATTTATCCAAGTAGAATAATCCTATTACTTGAATAGATACTGAAATTAAAATCCATATTACTATTCTTTTGTATGTCTTCATTACTTCAACTCCTTTATGGACTAACATAAACTGCAGTAGCTATAGATCTCTCTCCAAAAGGATTACATGGATTATTTATTACATCTCCATCATAATACATTGTAGTAGATGAACCACCATCTAAATTAATAGCGTTGTATGCATCATATTTAGCCATTACATTTTGAACGTCCTTTAATGTAGCTCCCGGCATATTCAAACGCCTCCCATCTAACACTAAAAGAATAACTTCTCCTGTTTTCTTCTGCCCTATAGCAGTTCTAGCTGTTATTCCTTGCCCTCCATCACCTTGAATTTGATTTTTCCCATTTACTATTATTCCTGGTCCAAAAGATAATGCTTCCATTACACCCAACTTTTGCAACTCATTAGTTGTATGCAATCCTACTATGAGTTTTCCGTCCTTAGTAAATCCCATTATACTTTGTTTTGTTTCATTACTTGAATCATTATAAATGACTTTTCCTGCTGACATAACCACCCCTGTAGGAGAGGCCCCTGTACCTACCCAAAGTTTTCCTCCCGAAGCAGTGTCCATGAAACCTCCCCCATTAATAGCTGCAATAGCACCATTCTCTTCTGCAATTTCTTTTGTAGTTTGACCTATTGATCCAAGATACTTGCTACTACCTACCTTAATTCTTGTTGGATCATTTACTATAATAACATATCCTTTATATTTTCCTCCATCGATGTCAAAGCGTTCCACACTATTATCTAATTTTTTAGAAACAACAATATCATCAATCTCTTGCTGAGCATCCTCTTCATTATTAGCTTGTATCTCATTATTCTTTATAACTTCAGTTTTAGGATGAATAATACTTTCTATTTTTTTATCTGAAAGAAATACAGTTGCAATATATTTATGTGAATAACTTGACATCGCAGTTCCAACCACAAGCCTTTTCAAATTGCTAAATGGTCCATAAAATACAACTAGAATGGTTGAAAAACCTGTAAAAACTATTTGAAAAACAATAAAAATAATTAATATTCTCCAAGAGAATTCTCTTTTCTTATTTTTAAACAATAAATAACACCTTCTTCTTAATTATGACTTTAAGTACAAATTTTATTTTACACTATATTGAAGAATATTTAAATACTTTATCTGAATCAAGAGAAATTATTCATAAAAAAACTATAAAAGTATTAAATTAATACTAATAATAATTGGTTATGTAATTTACGGATAACAATTGACATATAATAAAAATTATTATATAATATGCTTAGTTAATTAAAAGGATGGTGTATATGGATACAATAACAAGTATTTTTAAAGAAAAGAAATTAAAGCTTACACCGCAAAGGATAGCTGTGTATCGATATTTAATGTCAACTAAAGATCATCCTTCAGCGGAGATAGTGTACAAGGCTTTGCAAACGGATTATCCTACAATGAGTTTAGCTACTGTTTATAAAGCTTTAAAAACTTTAGTTGAAGTACAGTTAGTTCAGGAAATTAATGTAGGTGAAGGTAATTTTCGTTATGATGGAAACATTTGTGTTCACCCTCATATTCAATGTCTTGAATGCAATAAAGTTGAAGACATTGATGGTATATGCATTACAGATTTAAATGAAAAAGTTAAAGATTACACTAGTTTTGAAGTTCTTGCAAATCAAGTATATTTTTATGGTATTTGCATGGATTGTAAAAATAAAAAATCTTAAGATAGGCCTTAGAGCCTATTTTTTTTTATAATAATCTCCTGTTTTGAACATATAATTAATAGGAGGTGAAATATATGAAATTAAAAATAATTTTTCTAAAGAAAAAAAACATATACTATACAATGCTAGCAATAATAATACTTATTCTATTAACTATATTGCTATATACAAAAAAATCTACTACTACCTTTAGTACTATCACAGATAATAAAACTATAAAAGCTGATTTAACTGGTGATGGAGTAGAGGATATTCTATACATAAACACAAATAATGATAAATATTTTGTTCAAGTTAACACGAAAAATACTAGTCTCTACCTAAAACCTAATATTAAACTTAATTCTATAGGTACCTATTCTCCATTCTGGCCTATGAAAGTAACTTTATTGGATGTTAATCGAGATAAAGTTCCTGAAATATTTATTCAATCTCAAGAAAAAGGCACTTCAATTCAACATGTATTTGTTTGGAATAACAATGATTTCAAAAATGTTTTTTCTTCTTCAAATAATATAATTGGTTTTATGGATTGCAAGAATAATAAAACACCAAAGATAATTTCTGAAAATATATCCAATGCTAAAATATCACAATCTAATTATGTACTTATTAATAATGACCTACACAACTTTAACTTTAATTTCAAAGATACTTTCTTAGGAAATGATACTATTTTAAGTTTTATTAAATATGTACAAGATTTCCCATATAGCGAACCATATAAACCTTCAAACATATTCTTTCCTGGTATATCGGGAAGTGATTTATCGATTTTAGGAAAATTGGCTGGAAATAATTCTGCATATGCTTTTCAAGATGGATTATTTATGGATACAAAGTGGAATATGGATGGTGATGTAACTGAAGTTAAGTGGATATTAAACTTTAAGACTACTTCAAATAATGATAGTTCCATAGTTAAAACATGTAAAATCAACCTTTCTCTTAAGGCGACTTTAAAGAATGATGGAATTAATTATTATAAAATCTACGCTATTTCAACTGAAACGAATTAAAGGGACCAATTACGGTCCCAAGGGGGATGGGGGGTTTAGTATAAAAGATAGGTTTCAACCTGCCTTCTACACAATGGAGATTTAATTCTCCGATTACATTAATAGTATTGACCAATAAATTTTTTTTATTCAATTTTTTCTATTATATTTTAAATTTATTAATTTTAGGAGGTAACAACTGATTAAATAAACAGTAACAATACAGAATAAATAATTATAAATCGAAAGGAGGTTAAACTGGTTTCTGTGGTAAATTTTGAATAAAAAACAATATGTAGGATAATACTATAAGTGAAAAGTAAATATGTCGCAAAGACACATAGTGAAAGTCGGGCATGTACTAAATTACTTTTTATAGGGAGAGCTAACAGCTTTAACTCTGTTGTACTTGATTACTACATGTATTCAAGGCTTACGAAAGTTTGCGGAGTTTTAATACGCAAGTATTAACCTAAGTAGTTGAATCCTGTGATGCTACCGCATGAATAATGTGAAAAATCGGTTTGTTACGATTTTAGAAACCAGGTTAAGTTATGTTTAATGAAAAAGAAAAAAATTCAAACCGAATAGAGACTCTTATAGGAGAACATTGTACCATCACCGGTGGACTAAGTGGATGCGGGCTTTTAAGGATAGACGGTACTATAGAAGGAACTATTCGATGGCAAGATGATGTTGAGACCTCCGAGACTTCCTTTTGCAAAGGAAACATCACTTGCTTTAATGCAATTATAGGAGGAAAAGTTGAGGGCAATTTAAGCTGTCAAGGAACCCTTACTATTGAGAGCTCTGCTTCTGTAACTGGAGATATTTGTGTAAAAAATCTTCGAATCAATGATGGAGGAGTATTCGACGGAAAATGCGTCATGTTAAGTAAAAATGAAATACCCTCAATGGATTTCTAAACTTGCTATACTCTGTAAGTATTTATTATGTAAATTTATTTAACAATAAAATTATTACTGAAACACAGTTAAAAAAAACATGATTAAAAACTGCATACCAGTAACCTTTATTATTTATTAACCAACAGTTAATAAATCCTAAGGTCATTATAACAGCAAAGGATTTTAAATTAAAATGTACTACGGAAAAAAATGCACTGCTCAATATAGCACCCCAGTAAATACCAATATATTTTTTTAAAAACTTATTATATAAAAACCACCGAAACACAAATTCTTCAACAACTGGTGCAAATAAAATAATAATTGGAACCATAATAATAAATTTGTTAATAGGTAAATCTAACATTTTATTTATAATTTTCTGGTCACTAATTTTGAAATTTAGACCTATTAGAATTATTATATAAATAAAGGAAATAATCGATGAAATAAAATATGAGAAAATGGCATATTTGAATGCTTTTAAAATATTAAACCCTTTAGTGTCAAATATACCCTTTTCCTTTTTACTAATTAATATTATGACATATATCACCATCATAAATGGAAATAAGTTATAGGATACTTTAGAAAAAGTTAAACTTAATAACAAGTATATGCTACTCACTACAACTATTAAACTCCTATTTAAACTGTTTTTCAAACTATAAAATATAAAAACTATAAGCGGAACAATATACATTATTAAAAAAATCCCATAATTAATAATAATTTTGATCATAATATCACCTTCTCATTAATTTATTTAAATAGAAAATAGAAGCAGAATAACTCCTGCTTCTTTAAATATACACATTAAAAATTACCTTTGATTCTCCATATTTATTAATTCATCAAAAATAGTATCAACAAGTTCCTGCATACCAACTTTTTTTGAAGATGAAATATAAACAAGTTTATCATTAGGTTCAAAATCTAAAGTTTCTTTAATTAATTTTTTACTCTTAGCAATTTCCATCTTTGTAAGTTTATCTACTTTAGTAGCAACAACAATACATTCTACGCCATAATGTTTAATCCAGTTGTGCATTATAATATCGTCCTCAGTTGGTTTATGCCTTGAATCTACCAGTAGTACAAACTTTCTCAAAGTTCTTCTCCCCTGTAGATAAGATTCGATCATCTTACCCCAGGTCTTTTGTTGTTCTCTAGAAATCTTAGCATAGCCGTAACCAGGAAGATCCACAAAGTAGACACCTTTATTTATCAAGAAGAAGTTAACTAGTCTGGTTTTACCTGGCGTACCACTTACTTTTGCAAGCTTCTTCCTATTAGTTAGTGCATTGATCAGTGAGGACTTGCCCACATTTGATTTTCCAACAAAGGCAACCTCCGGAAAGTCATCCTTTGGATATTGACTTGCTGCTACAGCAGAAATTATAAAATCTGATTGTTTTATTTCCATAGTCCATCTCCCTAGGTTTTAATAGTCAATAATAGAATTCTGCAATACTGTATCAATTTGATCAGCATAAATAAAATTCATCTTACCCTTAACCGTATTTGGTATTTTAATAACATCTTTTTCATTTTCCTTAGGCACAATTATTGTATCGATTCCTGCTCTATATGCTGCAAGACATTTTTCCTTTAACCCACCAATGGGTAATACTCTTCCAGTAAGTGTTATTTCTCCTGTCATAGCCACATTGTGTCTTACTTTTTTCCCAGTTAGAGCAGAGACCATTGCTGTAATCATAGTTACCCCAGCTGACGGTCCATCCTTCGGTACTGCACCCTCTGGAACATGTATATGTAAATCTTTATCTTTATAAAAATCTGCATTAATGCTATATTTTTCTGCGTTGGCTCTAACGTAACTATATCCTGCCTTTGCAGACTCTTTCATTACATCTCCAAGTTGACCAGTAAGTTCTAGCTTACCTGTGCCCTTCATAACGCTTACTTCAATTGGTAGAGTATCTCCACCATATCCTGTCCATGCCATTCCCATAACTACTCCAACTTTATCAGTTTTGACTACCTTATCATAGGTAAAGATAAATGGACCTATGTATTTTTTTACATGATTTATAGTTACTAAAATGGATTTCTTGTCCTTTTCAACTATTTCAGTAATAGCTTTTCTAATTACTGAAGCAATTTTTCTTTCAAGACCTCTAACGCCTGACTCCTTTGTATAATTTTCTATTAAGGAATTTATTGCTGAATCTGAAAAAGATACCTTATTATTATCATTTATTCCATTCTCTTTTAACTGTTTTGGAATAAGATGTGTTTTAGAAATATTTAATTTTTCTTCAGTGGTATATCCTGAAATCTCTATTACTTCCATTCTATCCATTAGTGGTCTCGGTATAGTTTCCAATGAATTTGCGGTTGTAATAAACAACACCTTTGATAAATCAAAGTCAAGTTCAAGATAATGATCTCTAAAAGTACTGTTTTGTTCACTATCTAATACCTCTAGTAGTGCATCTGCTGGGTCACCTCTAAATTCATTACTCATCTTATCTATCTCATCCAATAAGAAAAGTGGGTTTTTAGACTTCGCCTGCTTCATTCCATAAATTATTCTTCCAGGTATTGCCCCAATATAGGTTTTTCTATGGCCCCTGATTTCTGCTTCATCTCTAACTCCACCAAGTGACATTCTAACAAAATTCCTATTTAAAGAATTTGCTATTGACCTTGCAATAGAGGTTTTGCCAACACCAGGAGGACCAACTAAACATAATATAGGTCCCTTTAAAGTATTACTCATATTTTTCACAGCTAAGTATTCAATAATTCTGTCTTTAACATCTTCTAAACCATAATGTTCTTTTTCAAGTATTTCTCTGGCTACCTTTACATCCATATTATCTTCCGTAGTATAATTCCAAGGTAAATCTAAAATCCAATCCATGTAAGATCTTATTAAGCCACCTTCAGCGGAGTAGCTTCCGGTATTTTTAAGTCTATCTAATTCATAAAGTGCCTTCTCTTTAATTTCTTTAGGGAGCTTAGCTTTATTAATCTTAAGCTTATACTTATTAATTTCTCTCTTATCTTCATCGTCTTCGCCTAATTCTTCTTGGATAGCTTTTATTTGTTCTCTAAGATAATATTCCTTTTGCATTTTATCAATCTTATTTTTTACCTTTGTACCAATCTTTCTTTCAATTTTAAGAATATCAATTTCACTAACTAAAATTAAAAGAATACTATTCAATCTTTCTGCTACATCATAGGCTTCAAGAAGTTCTTGCTTCTTCTCTTGTTTAAGTAATAAATATGAACATACCACATCCGCAAGCCTTCCTTGTTCATCTAAATCGTCCAAAGAAACTAAAGCCTCTGCTGGTACACTTCCAGAAAGCTTCATATACTGATTAAAAGATTCTTTTACTGTTCTAATTAATGCCTCCGACTTATTATCCTTAATTGATTCCTTATCGTCTAAGATTCTAATTTCTGCCTTAAAGAATTCCTCACCATCTATGTAGTTTACTATTTGCCCTCTATGTTCACCCTCAACTAATAATCTAACAGTATCTCCGGGTAATTTCAGGATTTGTTTAACACTACATATTGTTCCTATATTAAAAATATCTTCTTTCTCAGGTTCTTCTACTTTAGGATCCTTTTGAGAAACCAGAAAAATCTCTTGACCATTCAACATTGCGTTTTCAAGCGCAACTACAGACTTTTCACGACCAACATCAAAATGAAGTACCATATACGGAAATATAGTTATCCCTCTTAACGGAATCAAAGGAAGAATTTTAATATTACTTTCCATTTTCTCCCCTCCTCATGCATTACTAATTTGTGTTAATTTAATATAACCCAAACTTTAAAAAATGAAAGTAGCTATGCAAATGCTTAGCTAGCTTAATATATTATAACCATAAAATAATTATTTTACAAATGTTATATTATTAATTCTCAATTATTGGAGGAGCTGGCATAAAGAACGCTGGGATTCCTTTCTTCTACCTTGATAGATTGACTTTCATTATAATCAAATATTAGTGATAGTTTAACTACTTCCTCAATATTAGACACAGGGATAATAATTCCTCCTTTAATTTGAGAAAAATTATCTTGCCAGTTTTCTTTAGGAATTATAATTCTTGTTGCGCCTGCTTTTATTGCTGCTTCAATCTTTGCATTTACTCCACCTATAGGCTTTACTTTGCCATGTAAAGAAATTTCACCAGTCATAGCTATTTTATTATCGATGGGTATGTTTTTAATTGCACTGTATATTGCAACTGCTATACCAATTCCTGCTGATGGGCCATCCACTGGTACTCCTCCTGGAAAATTAATATGTAAATCGTATTCAGAACAGTTTATATCAAATTTATTTTCAATAACACTAATAACATTTTCAACTGAACAGTGAGCAGTGCTTTTTCTTTTCATTTTTCTGTTTAAGGTACTTATTTCCTCCTCGTGAACTATTCCTGTAATCTTAAGTTCACCTTTTCGTTGACTTACTTTTTTAGCCATTGCTTCTATTTCAATAATTGTTCCCATATTAGCCCCGTATATTGCAAGACCATTAACATATCCTACTTGGGGTTTATCATTTATCTTCTTTTCTGGTCTTGGGGAAAATTGACCATTTTCTATTATGATTTCTAAATCGCTAGGAAATATAATTTCTCTTCGCTCGTTTATAGCAATTCCTGCCGCTAGTTGAACTAAATTTACAGCATCTCTACCGTTATTAGAATACTTACCAATAAGTTGTAGTGCGTCTTCGCTTATCTTCATTTCAATTTTTTCAATGGCATTTTTCGCAATTTTTTGAACTTCTTCAGAGGTTAACCCCCTAAAGTATACCTCTACGCATCTTGATCTTAACGCTGGAATTATTTCTTCAGCATTTCGAGTTGTGGCACCTACAAGCCTAAAATCTGCCGGAAGTCCATTTTCGAATACCTCTCTCACATAGGTAGGCATATTTTGATCACAAGAATTATAATACACACTATCTAATAAAACTTTTCTATCTTCCATGACTTTAAGTAGTTTATTCATTTCTATAGGATGAAGTTCACCTATCTCATCAATAAATAGCACCCCGCCATGAGCTCTGGTAACTGCTCCAATCTTTGGTTGTGGGATTCCGGCTACGCCTAAAGGTCCTGCGCCTTGATATATGGGGTCATGTACTGATCCAATTAAGGGATCTGCTATACCTCTATCATCAAATCGAACAGTGGTAGCATCTATTTCAATTATCTTAGCTTCTTGCCTAAAAGGTGATTTATCCTGTCGCTTTGCGTACTCTAGAACTAATCTAGCCGCTGCAGTCTTACCTACGCCTGGAGGTCCATAAATTATAACATGTTGAGGGTTTTGTCCACAGAGGGCAGCTATAAGCGCTTGAATACCTTTCTCTTGACCAATCACCTCACTAAAAGTTTTTGGTCTACTCTTTTCTGATAGCGGTTCTGTAAGCATTACCCTTCTCATTTTCAAGAGATTTTCCAATTCTTTTTTATTTTCTTGAACTACGGTTGTTTTGTTTAATTGTTGGCTTTTTAATGCATTCAAAAAATATAATCCTATAACCGCTGTAAAAAACATTTCAACAATAATCAATATATTGGTCATGACTTTCAGTCCTTTCATAATAAGAATAGTTTCACAATATCATAATTACAAATCTCTTCTTATTATGTTCAACTTATCTTAATATATACTTTAATTTATACATTTGAAACGAAAAAAAAACAGCTTTCGCTGCTTTTCTTATGCCGTTTCCGGACCTCTTTTATTTTTATTTCTCTTAGAACCCTTCATAACTGGGCGTTTTTCTCCCTCTCCCAGTAATTCGACTTCCGGTTGTTTTGACTTAACTGTATCCTGTGTTATTGTAACCTTAGTTATTTCCTCTTTTGAAGGAATATCAAACATAATATCCTTCATAATTTCTTCAAGGATAGCCCTAAGACCTCTTGCCCCTGTATTTCTAGTAATTGCTTCTTCTGCTATTAACTCTAATGCATCATCATTAAATTCAAGTGATACATTATCCATTTCAAAAAGCTTCTTATACTGTTTAATCAACGCATTCTTAGGCTCTCCCAAAATTTTAACAAGTGCCATCCGATCTAATGCCTCTAAAGTTACTACAATAGGAAGTCTACCAACAAATTCAGGAATTAATCCAAATTTAAGTAAATCCCCAGGCATTATATCTTTAAGAACTGCACTGACATCTTTTTCTTTTTTAGTCTGAATGTCAGCCCCAAAACCTAAAGAACTAGTACGTGTTCTTTTTTCAATAATCTTTTCAACTCCATCGAAAGCTCCACCACAAATAAATAGAATATTAGTTGTATTTATTTGAATAAACTCTTGATGTGGATGCTTTCTACCACCCTGTGGAGGTACAGAAGCAATTGTTCCTTCAAGTATCTTCAATAATGCTTGTTGAACACCTTCCCCAGAAACATCTCTTGTTATAGATGGATTTTCTGATTTTCTTGCTATCTTATCTATTTCATCTATATATACTATGCCTTTTTCTGCTCTCTCTATATCGTAATCAGAATTTTGTATCAACTTAAGAAGTATATTCTCTACATCTTCACCAACATAACCTGCTTCAGTCAATGTTGTTGCATCAGCAATAGCAAAAGGTACATTTAAAAATTTAGCAAGAGTCTGAGCAAGTAAAGTTTTTCCTGAACCTGTTGGTCCAAGCAAAAGGATGTTACTCTTTTGTAGTTCAATATCTTCATCACTAGTAGTAGCATTTATTCTCTTGTAGTGATTATAAACAGCAACTGCAAGAGATTTCTTTGCTCCATTCTGACCAACAACATACTGGTCTAGATAACTTTTAATTTCGGCAGGTTTTGGTAATGCATTCATGTCAACTTGAACAGTCTCCTCAAATTCATCAGTAATTATTTCAGAACACAATTCAATACATTCATCGCAAATGTACACTCCAGGACCAGCAATAAGTCGTCTTACCTGATCTTGACTTTTTCCACAGAATGAACACTTCAACTGTTTTTTATCTTCAACTCTGGCCATATCTTCACCTCACAAGGTTATTTCTTTTTAGCTATAACTTCATCTATTAGTCCATATTCTCTAGCTTCATCTGCAGACATAAAATTATCTCTTTCCGTATCTTTTTTTATTGTCTCTAATGGCTGACCTGATCTTTCACTTAATATTCTATTCAAAGTTTCTTTAATTCTAAGTATACGTTGCGCATGAATATTAATATCGGTTGCTTGACCTTGAAAACCACCAAGTGGCTGATGAATCATTATTTCACTGTTTGGTAATGCAAATCTCTTGCCCTTTGCACCTGCAGCGAGCAAAAACGAACCCATGGAAGCCGCCATACCCACGCAAATAGTTGATACATCAGGTTTTATGTATTGCATTGTATCAAAAATAGCCATACCAGCAGTTATAGACCCTCCAGGACTATTTATATACAGATAAATATCCTTATCTGGATCTTCACCTTCTAAAAATAGTAATTGAGCTACTACTAAACTAGCAGTTACATCATTAACTTCTTCTCCTAAAAATACTATTCTATCCTTTAAAAGTCTAGAATATATATCATAGGATCTTTCACCTCTATTTGTTTGTTCAACGACCATTGGAACTAAACTCATAAAAATCCCTCCTAATCATTATAAAATTTCCTATTTAGATTAATAGCCAGAAAAAATCTGGCAATTAATCTATCATAATATTATGCTACAGTTTTTGAATTGTTAACCAACATTTTAATTACTTTTTCGTTTATAACATCTGTCTTTATATATTCTTTCTGAGCATCTAAAAGCAATTTAGCCATTTTTTCTATATCCTTATCGCCATACTGTTTAGCATACTCGGTTGCCTTTACTAATAGTTCTTCTTCTGTAGCTTCTACTTTTTCAACCTTAGCTATCTCTTCAACAACTAACTTTGTCTTTACTCTCTTTTCAGCATTTTCTTTCATGTATTCTCTAACTTTTTCTTCTGTTGTATTGGTATATTGATAATAAGACTTCAAATCTAATTCCTGATACTTTAATCTTTGTTCAAGTTCTTGAAGCATTATATCAGTTTCTTTCTTTATCATAACAGCTGGAATATCAATTTTTGCATTTTCGCAAGCCGCATCAACAACTTTATCTTCAAATTCTCTTTCAGCTCTTAGGTTGTTTGATTCAATAATCTTATTTTTCATATCAGTCTTTAATTCAGCAAGTGTATCAAATTCTGAAACTTCTTTTGCGAATTCATCATCTAAGTCTGGAAGTTCTTTAGCTTTTATTTCATTTACTGTTACTTCGAACATAGCAGCTTTTCCATTTAATTCTTCTTTACCATATTCTTCTGGGAAATGAACATTAACTTCCTTCTTTTCACCTTTTTTAAGACCTATTAATTGATCTTCGAAATTATCGATAAAGGAACCTGATCCTATTTCAAGAGAGAATTCTTTCCCTTCTCCGCCTTCAAAAGCAATCCCATCTACATAACCCTTAAAATCAATGATAGCTATATCACCTTTTTCAACTGCAGTATCCTCAGACTTAATTTCTACTCTTGCGCCCTTTTCTTGCATTAACTTAATTTGTTTATCTACTTCTTCATCAGAAACAGGGTACTCAACCTTAGAAACTTCGACTCCATTGTATTCCCCAAGAATAACTTCAGGCATAACAGCAACCTTAGCTATGTAAATAAAGTCTTTACCTTCGCCAATTTCAACTATATCAAGTTCTGGATAATCTACTGGATTAAGATTATTTTCTTTTATTACCTTTGGGTATGTATCCTCATAAATAAAATTCATAGCATCTTCATAAAAAACCTCTACGCCATAATTCCTTTTAATCATTGCTATTGGAGCCTTACCTTTTCTGAAACCAGGTAAATCAAATTTCTTACTATTCTTTTTAACTGATTTCAATAAAGCCTCATTAAATATTTCGGCCTCAACAGTTATTTCCAACTGTATTATGTTATTTTCTAGTTTTTCAATTTTAGCGTTCATTATTATTTCTCCTCCTACATTTGCGTGAATGCTTTTCGATTTATATATTATACCATACTTACTAAGTTTTTTTCAAACTTAGTTAATCAAATATTTTATTTTTCGTAAAATTTATGATATATTACTAATTGTACAAATTCCAATTAACTTTTACAATACGTTCATCAAAAGTTTTTTAGATTTTATTATTTCATCATATGTCAAAAAGTTCTCATTGTATACCTCAATGATGGCATTTCCATTATACCCTATTTCAGATAATTCTTTACTTAAAATAGAATAATCTATATTTCCATTTCCCGGAAGTAAACAAACATGTTCTTCATCCTTATCGTTAATATGTAGATTAACTAACTCCTTGCCCATTAAATTAATATATTCTAATGGGACCTTATTTGCTTTATAGGCCTGCTTAAGATCTAAAGTAAAAAATATTGGATATTTGCATTTCTCCTTTATCATTTTTAAAAAATCTAAGTTGGATGACATACACCAGGAAACATTTTCTTGTGCTAGCTTTATTCCAGTCTCATTAGCAATATAAGTTAACTCATTATAAATATCTATTACAAAATCCTTGTCTAATCCTGTAAACTCAATATTTCTCATACCATGGAAAGTGTAAGAATTTGCATCAAGTTGCTTACAGGCTTTGCACATAGCTCTAAAATAAATTAGCATATCTTTCCTTCTTCTCTCATATCTGTCGAAAAGGAAGGGTTCAAAAGGAGCACAAAAGGCATGCACTGAATTTATTTTAAAATTATGTTTTAATTTTTGCTCATGCAGTTTTTCAACAAAATCGTACTCATATTCACTTGGACTATTTAAAAAAATCTCACCTAGGTCAAAGCCTAGTTCTTTCATTAGCAAAATTGAGTTTTCAGTTTCCACCTTTGGATAAAAACAGGCAGAGGAAATACCAATTTGCATTTTACCACCACCTTTTAATTACTAATTAAATCTCCATTTGCTTTGAGAAACCCTGCTTTTCCATCAATTAATATAATTAATCCTTTGTTCTCTAACTTACCTAGTATTATATTTTCTCCGTTTATATTTTCAAATTTTGTTGGATAATCGGAGTTATTAATATTTACAATCCATACATACTTAGTGGCAATTTGTTTAAACCAAGGAAGTTGACTAACATAAGCTATATTTTCATTATCAATAAATTTAGGATTTATAGCCCAAACATATCCACTTTTATCTTTTATAGTCTCTTCTCTAGTATACTTCGAACCATTGGATGCTATATAGACTTTTTTAGATATATCCTTAGTAACTCCATCTAAATTCATTAAAATAATACCTTGAACCAAGGTATCATATATAACAATACCCTTACCGTCAGGACTAATATTAAAATCTAAACTTTCGCTATCTCCAGTTACATTTACAAATTTTTTTTCACCATTACTATCTTCATAAATTGCTTTAAACTTTTTTCCACCGCTTAGTTCAAAACTATAACTTTTTTCTTCTTTGATTTCCGCTTCAGGTGTTTGCTCCTTAGTAATTTCAGGTTTTACTTCTTCATTATCCTTAATAATTTCTTCAGCCTCTTTAGTAACCTCTTTTTTATCATTATTAACTTCTTTTTTATTAAAAATACTAGTTAGATGATTTTTTAAATTAAAAAGATTAAAACTTTTATTTAGTTTAGAATACAAATAAAAATTAGAACATAAAAAGATTAAAAAAAAGATAATAAAAGCTATCCTTCTTTTCCTTTTTTTCATTTTTGTTTTATAATCTCTGCTAAAAATACTTGGTTTACTCACATTGAAACCTCCTATCAAAAACTTTCAAAGTTATTATAACCCAAATTAGAATAAAATGTAAGAATATTTTGTAAGAATATTGTGAACTATTTTAGATTATATGAATTATTTCATTTATATTTTTAATATTTTCTTTCTTCATAAATTCTTTTATACCCTCTATTATATCTAAGCATACATCTGGTTTTACAAAATTTGCAGTGCCTACTTGAATTGCCGTTGCTCCCGCCATTATGAATTCTAGTGCATCCTTAGCTGTAAAAATACCTCCCATCCCAATTACAGGCACATTTACCACATTTGATACTTCATATACCATTCTAAGTGCTATTGGTTTTATGGCTGCACCTGAAAGCCCGGCAGTTACATTGTCAAATATAGGTTTTCTTTTATTAATATCGATAGCCATAGCCTTAAAGGTATTTACTAAAGATATTGCATCCGCTCCAGCCTCGCAGCATTTATAGGCCATATCTACAATATCCTCTGCATTTGGTGAAAGCTTAACCATTAGAGGTTTCTTACATATTGCTTTTACCCTTTTCACAATATCGCTAGCCACCTCTGATTTTATGCCAAAAGCCATGCCCCCACACTTAACATTTGGACAAGATATATTTAACTCAATAATATGAACTGCAGTTTTATTTAATTTTTCAATTCCTTCTAAATAATCCTCTATAGTTCCACCACCTAAATTTGCAAGAATATTTGTATCTATTTTAAGCATATCTGGTAATTCATTTGATATAAAACCATCAACACCTGGATTTTGAAGTCCAACGCTATTAAGCATACCAGCTCTAGTTTCAAAAACTCTTACCCCATCATTTCCAGCCTTCTTATTTAAGGTTAACCCCTTTGTAGAAATCCCGCCAAGTCTTGATACATCATATATCTCTCCATATTCCTTACCAAAACCAAAGGTACCAGAAGCTGCAATTACAGGGTTTTTAAAATTAATTCCACATATATTTACTTCAAGCATCTATCATCACTTCACTTCCTAAAAATATTGGACCATCCTTGCAAGTTCTTTTATTTCCATCTATTGTTTTACAAGTACAAACAAGACAGGCCCCAACTCCGCATGCCATATGCTTCTCCATAGAAACATAGGAGGTCACGTTTTTATCCTTGCACATCTTTATGACCTTATTCATCATTACCTCTGGTCCACAACAAAGTACTACATCGTAATTTTCTGGTTTGAATAAATCTGTGACATAACCCTTATAACCTTCGCTACCAGTCTCTGTAGAAATATAAACCTTTGTCACATGTTCCATTATTTCATTTATTAAATAGCTTTTATTTCTAAAACCACAATGAAAATCTATGCTATCCACCTTAAGGGACTTAACTACAAGTTCCATGGGTGCAATACCAATTCCCCCAGTGATAATTCCAACCTTTCCAGAAAGCTGTTCAACGGGAAAGGTATTCCCTAAGGGTCCTTGTATATTCAATTCACCCTTAGCTTTTAGCTTAGAAAGTATTTTAGTTCCTTTACCAACTACCTGATAGAGGAAGGTTATTGATTTATCATCCACATTTTCTATGCTTATAGGTCTTGAGAGTATAGGTTCTTCCTCCCAGGCTCTTAACATATAGAACTGTCCAGGCTTCCCCTGAAATTGTCCCATAAGTATTAATCTGTATACTCCATCACTTATCTCTATGTTGCTTAAAACCTTTGCTGACGTAAAATTCAAACAATACACCACCCTTCATTTAAAATTGTAGCCTTTTCACAGCAGTGAAAAAGCTACAATAGTCATTATTTATCTAAAGTCACATATTTTAAAATATCTTCTTTCATTTTTAAGGTTTCTAATCTAGCATATTCAGCGAATTTTTGGGAACCATCTTCATACTTTTTATAAGCTAGGAGAATTCCTCTAGAGGAGTTTACTACACCACCATTACCATTTTCAAGGTAAAGTGCTACATCTTCAGCTTTCCCGCCCTGAGCGCCGTAGCCTGGAATTAAAAAGAACATTTTTGATAATTCTTTTCTTAATTTTACTCCTTCTTCAGCATGAGTGCATCCCATAACCCCACCAATTGAGCTATATCCACAATTGCCTAGATATTTATTTCCAAGAGTCATAACTTTTTTACCAACAATATTATATATTTTCTCTCCATTTTCATCATTTAGGTATTGAATATCTTTAGCACCTTCATTGGAGGTTCTAACTAGTACGAATAATCCCTTATCTTTATTTTCTACATAATTCAGATATGGATTAATACTATCTAGTCCCATATATGGGCTTAAGGTAATTATATCTGATTCAAAGTCTCCTTGAAAATGAGCTTTTGCATACATCTCAGCTGTATTTGCTATATCTCCCCTTTTTATGTCTGCGATAACTAAACAACCAATACTTCTTACATATTCAAGAGTTCTTTTATAGGCAAGCATTCCTTTTAATCCATAAGCTTCATAATAAGCTATCTGGACCTTATAACAGGCAACAGAATCATAAGTTGCATCGATTATACTTTTATTAAATTGAAATAATGCATCCTCAATATTTTCATATTTTTTTAAGTATTCCTTAGGAAGATAGCTTAAATCCGTATCCAGGCCTAAGCAAACATGACCATTCTTACTTACACTATCATATAGTTTATCTATTATCATCTAAAATCCCTCCTTCGCTATATCTCTAAGCACTAATCCACCAGTTTTTAAGAATTACCTTGCCATGATTTAGAATAAAACTTCCGTTATCATATACAACTTTGCCACCCTTAACTGTAGTAATAACCTTTCCGTCAAATGACATTCCATCAAAGGGAGTATTTTTGCCTTTAGAAGCAAAATTTTCTGCAATCACCTTTTGGGTTTCTTCGAGATCTATTAAAACTACATCACCTTGAAAACCTGGAACTATAATGCCTTTATTCAGACCCATTATTTTGGCAGGCTGCTTTGACATTAAAGAAGAAAGTTGATTTAGCGTTATATATCCACCCAATACAAGAGTGGTATAACAAACTGAAAAAGATGTTTCTATACCTGATATTCCAGGAGCTCCCTTTTCTTTATCCTCTTTAGTATGGGGAGCATGGTCAGTTCCAATAGTATCTACAAACCCATCTTGTATAGCCTTTATAATATAATCAATATCCTCTTGTTTTCTTAGAGGTGGATTTACTTTATAATCAAATAAATTTGTCAATGCAATATGATGAGGCATTATTTCACAAGTAATTTCCTGTTTTTGTTTTTTTGCATCTATTATATATGCCATTGACTCTTTTGTGCTTACATGTGCAATATGAATGGGACATTTTGTAGCTTTAGCAAGTTGGATGTTTCTCCAAGTCATAAGGTTCTCTGAAAGCCTTGAATCCACATTTACAATTTTATTATCCTCACAATGGACCATAATAGTAAGTCCTTTTTCTTTTGTTTTCATCATAGCGTCATACATAACCTTTGTACCAGAAACATCATAACCATCTTCAGTTATCATTCTACAAGGATCTTCAATTTCATCGATATGACTTATATCTTTCCCACTAAAATCCTTAGTAATAGAAATGGTTTGATGCACATCTACCAACCCAATCACCTTAGATTTTTTTAATATTTCACTTACTATTTCCATAGAACTACAAACTGGTTTAGTATTTGGCATTAAGTTAACTGTTGTGTATCCGCCTTTAACTGCCGCCATACTACCAGTCAATAGATCTTCTTTCTGAGTGAATCCTGGTTCTCTAAAGTGAGCATGAGTGTCTACAAAGGCTGGCATAAGTGTAAGTCCCTTGGCATCAATAATAGGACAATTTTTATTAAGATTTAAACCTATTTCAGAAATAATGCCCTCTCTTATATAAACATCACCAACGATGCTTTTCTCAGCGTCCACTATTTTTGCTCCTTTTATTAATAACTCCATTAAATTACCTCCCAAGAGTATTTATTTCATCACAATATTCACATTTATATTCTCCAGTTTTCCCGTTTACAAGGTGAAATATTTGTAAAACATTATGTTCTATTGAAGTAATACATCTTGGATTTTTGCACTTTATAACATTTTCAACCCTTACAGGCATCTCTAACTTCTTTTTTTCTTTTCTAACTTCTTTTTCAATAACATCTATAGTTATATTCGGATCTATTAACCCTAGTACCGTATAGTCAATATCTATTATGTTTTCAATTTTAATTATATCTTTTTTACCAAGTTTTTTACTATCCACATTCATTATAAGTGCTACAGGGAAATCAACCTTATCAAGTCCCATATAATTGAAGATTTCAACTCCACAGCCGGCAGTTATATGATCAATAACTATTCCATCTTTAATACTGTTTATTGTTAGCATATTATTTCACCCCCAACAATTTCGCAATTAGTGCCATTCTAGCAAACATTCCGTATTTAGCTTGTGCAAAATAACATCCTCTTGGGTCATTATCTACCTCGTAAGAAATTTCATTTACTCTTGGAAGTGGATGAAGCACTATCATATCCTTTTTAGCCTTTTTCATCTTTTCTCCGTCAAGTATATAACTATCCTTAAGTCTAATGTAGTCTTCCTCATTAAAGAATCTTTCTCTTTGAACTCTTGTCATATAAAGTATATCAAGTGTTTCCATTACATCTTCAATTCTTTCAACTTCTATAACTTCTATATTATTTTTAACTAATATTTCATTTTTAATATATTCGGGAATCCTTAATTCTTTTGGAGAGATTAATACAAATTTATTTCCTTCATATCTAGACATAGCCTTTATTAGTGAATGAACTGTTCTACCGAACTTTAAGTCTCCACATAAGCCTATAGTGTGATTTGTAAGTTTTCCTTTTATAGATTGTATTGTGAGAAGATCTGTAAGCATCTGAGTTGGATGTTGATGACCACCATCGCCTGCATTGATTACAGGTATTGAGGAGTACATGGAAGCTACCTTTGGAGCACCTTCTTTAGGGTGTCTCATTACAGCAATGTCGGCATAACAGCCTACAGTTCTTATGGTATCTGCAACACTCTCACCTTTTGAAGCTGAGCTTGAATTTGGTTCTGAGAACCCTATTACTTGTCCACCAAGTCTTAGCATTGCAGCCTCAAAGCTGAAACGAGTTCTTGTACTTGGCTCATAGAATAAGGTTGCTAATAATTTACCATCACAGATATGCGCAAAAGCTTCAGGTTTATCTATGATGTCCCTTGATAAGTCGAAAATTTCCTTCATTTCATCCTTTGTAAAATCCATTGAATCGATTAAGTGTCTTCCTTTTAACATTTAAACTCCTCCTTTTTAGCCTCACTGGACTAATTATTAAAGGTAATAAAAAAAGCCTTCCTCAAAAAGGAAGGCGTAGTTATACCATGCTACGATTTATAACTTTCCTTCCAGGCCTCACGGGACCAAACTTAAAGGATATTGTTAATTTCAATATATCTTAACACGGTATTTTTTATAAGTCAAGAAGAAAATACAGCTGAAAAACTTTTTATTTTTATAATAACTGATAAGGAGTCTTGGACAAGTGCTACCTTCTTATTTTCTTTCAGGATGCCTAAAGTTTATTCATAGGGAATATAAATATATAAATCATGTATTTAGGATGTGAATTTTTTTTGCAAGAAACAGAAAAATTTTATACAGTTAGAGGCTATGAGCTTTTAGAAAAAAACAAAAAACATTTAACCTCCGCCATGGAAGATTATCTTGAGATGATTTATAGGCACAGCCTCCCTGAAGGATATATACGCATAAATAATCTAGCTGAGCTCCTTAATGTACATGCTTCTTCAACCACTAAGATGGTTCAAAGATTATCAAAACTTGATTTAGTTGCTTATAAACGTTATGGTGTAGTGGTCTTAACCAAACAAGGTGAGGAGATTGGTGAATTCTTACTAAAGAGACATGAAATATTAGAAAGTTTTTTTAAACATCTTGGGATTGAGTCCGTTCTACAAGAAGTTGAATTGATGGAACATTCTATTACTACCAATACCTTAAAAAACATAAACTTATTAAATGTTTTTCTAGAAAATAACCCTAGTTTTTTAGAAAATTTTAAAACTTTCCAAAAAAATTATTAACTAATTAATAACTTTGTTATTGCTTTAAAGATTTATAAAAAAAGTAGAGTATAATAAATGAAAGTAGCAGTATACAATAGCGAAAATATAAAATTTACGAGGTGATAACTTGTTACTAAAAAAACTTTCTTTATGCTTAACTTTATTCTTAGTACTTTCTGGATGTTCAGCCAGTTCATCCATAAAAACAAATAAAAATGAACCATCTAATTATAACTCTACTATTTCGAATAACTTCAATACCTCAAATGGAACGAAACCTACTAAAAATGCACCTAACTTGATCCCAAACTTTCCCCAAGTACAACCATATATTCCTACAATAGCTGACCCGGTGCTCCCTAATAAGCCTTTTACACCAGTTGAAATATCAAACACCTTAGAACTTCAAACTAAAAAAATAAGCTGGTCTTGGAAATACTCACCAAAAGATACTTCAGCATTATTGTCCAAGTACCACGGATATGCTTTTGGTGATACCTCCTCAAAAGTTATTTATTTAACCTTTGATGAAGGTTATGAAAATGGTTATACAGCTAGCATTCTTGATACTTTAAAAGCAAATAATGTACAAGCTGCATTTTTTGTTACTGACACTTATGTGACTGGAGAATTTAAAGGGAGAAAGAATTTAGATTTACTGAAGAGAATGTCTAATGAAGGTCATTTAATATGTAATCATTCTATTCATCACCAGTCCATGCCAAGCTATATTGATGAAACTATTTTTAACAAAGAATTAATCGGCGTTGAAACCCGTGTAGACAACATTCCTGGTTTAAAAATGTCTAAATTTTTTAGACCCCCAATGGGTGATTTTAGTGAGTTATCCTTGTACTATACTCAAAAACTAGGGTATAAATCAATATTTTTCGGCCTTGCTTACAATGATTGGGACCCTAAAAATCAACCAGATCCTGAAACCTCTAAAAAAAATCTTTTAAAGGATACTAAACCGGGGATAATTTGCTTACTTCATCCTGAATCAAAAACAAATGATACTATTCTTGATGCTCTAATTAAAGAATGGACATCCTTAGGTTACAAATTTAAAACTTTAAAGGAACTGCCTTAAGGGCAATTTTCAGAGTAATCTAAATAAAAAATAAATTTTTATCATTTTTTTACTTTTTTTCCATATATTTAAAATAGGAATTTTTAATGGAGGCATTAAAGTGGAAGAAGAAAGATTTTCTTGTTATAATCCTATGAATAAGTCTTGTAACTATTGCCAACAAAATCACACACAAGAAGTGTACATGTATCCTTTTCCTGGATTACCTTTTGGTTTTGAAAATATGTGGGATGAAGATGAATGTGATAAAGATGATTATTATCAAAAACATTGTAATTCTCGTGAAAGTGAAAATCTAGACGAAGTTGAGGATATTGATGATCTTAGCCGGGCAGTTTACAATGCAGATGAAATACTCTATAGAATAGAGCGCACTAATCCTATGATGCTAAGAAGGATTACTATGTCTGGGATACCCTATAAATCCGCAAGAAATATTGTACGACAAATAATTTATTTAACCCTGTCCTACTCTCAAAAATGATCTAAATATCTAAGGTGCTATCTCAAATTAATAAATGATTTTGAGATAGCACCTTAATCTTTATTTAATATGTCTAGTCTAAATAACTTTTCAATTCAGCTTGTAATTGCTTTGGATTTTCAAATCGAATAGTACTAAATCCAAGTCTCTGCGCTTGATGAATATTTTCTACTGTATCATCAATAAAAATAGCTTCTTCTGGTTTAATATTGTATTTTTGAATTAAGCATAAATAAATCTCCTCTTCCGGCTTTAATAATTTCTCGTTACAAGATATTATTCCTCCATGAAAAAGTTGAAAAAACTCATATTTATCTACAATATGATTATAAGCATAATCATGAAAATTAGAAAGCAAAAGAAGTTTATACTTTTCTAAATCAAGTTTTTTTAATATTTCAACTACCTCTTCTATAGGCGTTAATATTTCAACCCAAGCTTCTAAACATCTTTTTATTTTATCCTTTTGCTGTGGATTTTTATTAGATAATATTTCTATTGCTTCCTGCAGTGTAATTATTCCTCTATCAAGCTTAAGCCACTCAATACTTCCAAATATCAGTTTATGAAGTACTAGAATATCTTCTTCCCTAGGAAATAAGTTTTTTAAATACTCTATAGGTTTAAAGTCAATTAGAACGTTGCCAATATCAAATATAATACAATTTATCATAGATACTCTCCTTTCGAAAAAAAGCCCTGTAGCAATTATACCACAGGACTCTCCTTAATTTTCATATTAGGCAGCAACATCTCTTTTTGTAAATCCTAAGAAGGATATTACATTAAAAATAACAAAATAGATTAATATAACAACAATTGAAAAGTTCATAGTCATACCTGCAATCAGAGGAGTCCCAGTGGAATACTGTGTCAAGTCTGTATTTGCAAACAAGATATACTTAGGCCAAGTCCAAGTAAAAAACTGTGCTATTAAATTTGTTACAGTTGATCCTACGGTTAAAAGAAAAACACCAATTCCGATAGCCATTGCACTATTACGAAAAGCAGTTGAAATCGTAAACGCCAGTGTAACCATCATAATTAAATTAATACATTTTAGCCCGTATACCTCTATAATATGAGCTACCATATTAACTTCCACAACCCCTTCAGGAGTGTATTTTAGGAAGGGTTGACTTACCCCTTTAAAGCTAAACAGTATACCTCCTAAGAGGAATGAAAGGATAAAGGTTAATATAAGCATAAAAATAACATATAATATAACTGTAATATATTTAGAGACTAATATCTTCCACCGTTTTGAAGGTCTAATAAGTAATAACTTAATGGTACCTCCTGAAAACTCGTTTGCTACTATTCCACCACCAATAATAATTGCAAAAAGGGAAATCAACATAATTGAATTGCTTGATACCTTAACAAACCCCCACAAGGTGTTATTTTGAACAGGTTGTATATCATGCTGGATACTATATTCATTAACTTTTATTTGATTTAATATAGTTTCCTTTGTGTTTTTAGGAAGTCCTTGCATATTAGCTGTTTCTAGATCATCCTTATTCTGTTGTATCAAATCTGCCTTCCATTCTGTATTTGTTCCATGATTTATTGCAAATCTGAAAATAAGTCCAGTTACAATTATAATTAATATTAGGATACCTACCATAATCCAAGTACTTATACGACGAGCAAGTTTCATGTTTTCATTACGAATTAAATTAATCATCTTAAGCAATTTCATTACCTCCAGTCATTTCTAAAAATTTATCCTCTAGGCTCTGGGAAACCATTCTAACCCCATAGATATTTATTCCTTCAGCTACAAGCTTTGAAACCAATGCTGGAACTCCTTCAAGATTCTCTATTATTTCTATTTCTTTATCCTTTACTATTGGATCGTATTCATTATTAAATTCCTTCAAGCAATTAATTGCTTTTTCTATTGGTTCAACGGTTAACGCAACTACTGAATTTTTCTTTTCATCAACTAATTCTCTTACATTTTCTATTCTTACTAACTTTCCATTTTGTATAATTCCTACCCTATCACACATTAATTCCATTTCCGCAAGAAGGTGGCTAGAGACTATGACTGCTATATTCTCTTTCTCAGCCAAGTTTCTTAAATGAGCTCTAAGTTCATGAATCCCTGCTGGATCTAGACCATTTGTGGGCTCATCAAGGACTAACAAGGAGGGTGAGTTAAGTAAAGCCTGAGCTAGGCCTAATCTTTGACGCATACCTAAAGAATAAGTTTTTACCTTATCATTAAGTCTTTTATCTAAACCTACGATTTTAATAACCTCATTTATTCGCTCTTTTTTTATGCCACTATACATGCGGCAATAATGGATAAGATTTTGATATCCTGTTAAATGTTTATATAAATCAGGATTTTCCACTATTCCCCCAACGTTTGCAATGGCTTTTTCAAAATCTTTCTTAATACTAAACCCGTTGATAAAAATTTCACCCTCAGTAATGGATATAAGTCCTAGAAGCATCCTTATAGTAGTGGTTTTACCTGCTCCATTAGGTCCTAAAAATCCAAAAACTTCTCCGGGACGTACATCAAAACTAAGATCATCAATAATTAATTTACTTCCGATTTTCTTTTTCAAATTTTTAATTTGAACAATTGGTTTATCTAACATTTTTTTACCTCCATATAAATATTTTAAGCCTTAAAAGAATTTTTACTATGCATAAATTTTAAACCAATTTAAATACTAACATAAATGTAACTATTTGTACACTTGTAAGCTTTAAAAGGTAATTGGCTTATACCCTTTATACCATAATTACATTTGGCTAAAAATATGTAATGTACAAACTATACAATAAAGTGTTTCAAATGTCGCTTTATATATGTTACATATATTCTTCATTCCAATAATATTTATATAATAACAGCACTTATTCTAGGGGGTCTTTGTATTAATAATAAGTTGAAATTCATACTATTTATATTACTCATAATAACAATCTCCTTATGTTGTATTGGTTGTGGGTCTAACTTTACTAAGATTAGTTCCGTAACAAGCCAAGCTAATTTTCAAACTTTAACTGAAACTACTAAGGCTGGAACCTTTAAAATGTCTTATGAAAATTTCGAAGGAAATGAAACGCGAACCTTAAATGTAAACAAAGGTGATAAAATTAAATTTGACTATACCTCCAGTGTTAAAGAAGGTACTTTGACAATAGTTATTAATGACCCTTATGGAGTTCCCATAGCTAATTTACCAGTAAAGAAAAAGGGTTCCATAAAAATCGTGGCTAAAGGAACTGGAAAGATAAGTTTAGTAGTAACGGGGAAAAATACCTCTGGTTCTTTTGAGTTGTTGTGGAAAGGTTTTACTTTTAATTAAGGTAGCTTAAAAAAATAAGGAACTGCAAATTATAAAAATGCAGTTCCTTAAAAATTTTATTAAAACCTTATAAACCCTTGAAATACCTTACAGCTTCTTGCTGTGCTTCAATTATTCTATCGCAGAAAAGGTCAAACTCTTCATCAGCTATTTGTAATTCAGGATGAGTTAACATATACTCAATAGAAAGTTTTATTCCTTGATCAAATCTAACTGTAGCAACGAAATCTGGTACGAGCCTTTTAATCTTACTATTATCAAAAACTACAGTATTAGCCTTATCCCCAATTAAGCCACCCTCAAAGTCTGCTTGGCATTCCACTAAGAAATCTGTTGTAACATGCAACTTTTTAACTTCCATATCAAGTGCTAATCCAATGCAATCGTATATCTTATTCCACGTTAAAGCCTCATCTGAGGTTATATGAATAGCTTCTCCTATTGCTGCTTGATTTCCCATTATTCCAACAAATGCCTTTGCGAAATCAGAATTATGAGTAATTGTCCAAAGGGAACTGCCATCACCATGAATAATAACTGGTTTTCCTTTCATTATTCTATCAATAACCTGCCATGCACCCTTTTCACCATGAACAGCCAGTGGAATGCTACCCTCACTATAGGTATGACTTGGTCGAATTATTGTTATAGGAAAATTATTCTCCCTATATTCCTCCATTAATCTTTCTTCGCAGGCTATTTTATTACGAGAATATTGCCAATAGGGATTAGCTAGTGGCGTACTCTCAGTAATTTTATAGTGTGATAAAGGTTTTTGATAAGCAGAAGCAGAACTAATAAAAATAAACTGTTTTGTTTTGTTACTAAAAAGTCTAATATCACGCTGAATTTGTGAAGTTTCAAAAGCAATGAAATCTGCTATTACATCAAATTTCATATCTTTAATAAGTTCTGAAACGGACAGTTCATCATTAATATCAGCAGTAATGACCCTTGCGCCTTCTGGAACCTTGCTAATATTATTCCCTCGATTTAGCAAATAAAGTTCCCAACCCTTTTCAACTGCAAGTTTAGATATTGCCGTACTAATTGTTCCTGTTCCACCAATAAATAAAGCTTTCATTTAAGCCCTCCATTTCGCCATATTTCTATGGCTAAAAAAATATTTTTTTAAACTTTATACGTAGTAGATGCTGTAGTTCCTCCACGCCCAGTCCAATTTGTGTGGAAAAACTCACCCCTTGGTTTATCTATTCTTTCATAGGTATGTGCTCCAAAGTAATCCCTTTGCGCCTGAAGCAAGTTAGCAGGAAGATTTTCACATCTATAGCTATCAAAATAGCTGAGTGCAGTAGAAAGTGTGGGTACTGGAATTCCATTCAACACAGCAGTGGAAACAACTCTTCTAAATCCAGCTTGAGCATCCTGAACCTTGCCTTGGAAAAAGGGATCTAATAACAAGTTGGTTAACTCTGGATTTTTATCGTAGGCTTCTTTAATTTTACCTAAAAAAATCGATCTAATAATACATCCACCACGCCACATTAAAGCTATTTCACCAAAGTTAAGTTTCCAATTATAGGTTTTTGCAGCTGCCATCATTAAAGTATACCCCTGAGCATAGGATACAATTTTAGAGGCATAAAGTGCATTTTTAATATCTTCTATAAAGGCCTTTTTATCCCCTTGAAACTTTGCTGTTGGTCCTAAAATAACTTTAGAAGCCATAACTCTCTCATCCTTCATTGAGGACATGCATCTAGCAAATACCGCTTCACTTATCAATGTCAAAGGATTGCCCTCATCTAATGCAGCTATAGATGTCCATTTCCCAGTTCCCTTTTGTCCTGCACTGTCTAATATTTTATCTACTAAGGCTTCTCCATCCTCATCTTTATAACTAAGTATCTCGCTAGTTATTTCTATTAAATAGCTATTTAAATCACCCTCATTAAAAGATTTAAATGCGATGTGCATTTCCTCTGAAGTCATTTCTAAGGAGTCTCGCATCAAATGATACGCTTCACTTATCAACTGCATATCACCATATTCTATTCCATTATGCACCATTTTAACAAAATGACCTGCACCATCGTTTCCAACCCAATCACAACAAGCGCGATTATCCTCAACTTTCGCAGAAATTGCTTGAAATATAGGCCTAACAAAGGGCCATGCTTCTAATGAACCACCAGGCATAATACTCGGTCCCTTTAATGCGCCCTCTTCACCACCAGAAACACCTGCCCCTATAAATAGCAAGCCCTTCTCCTCAACATATTTATTCCGCCTAATTGTATCTTTAAAGTAAGAATTTCCACCATCAATGATAATATCTCCTTTTTCTAAAAAGGGAATCAATTGTTCAATCAGATCATCCACAGACTTTCCAGCTTTCACCATCAGCATTACCTTGCGGGGTTTCTTTAAATTATTTATTAATTCTTGTATGGAATAGGTTCCAATTATATTCTTACCCAGGGCACGTCCTTCTACAAAATCTCTTACCTTATTGGAACTACGGTTATACACCGCAACACTAAACCCCTTACTCTCTATATTCATAACTAGGTTTTCACCCATTACTGCCAAACCAATCAATCCAATATCTGCACAATTCATGTATTTAAACCCCTTTCTATATTTATGTAAACTTTTCTTAATTACATTTTACATTAAATATAGATTCTACACAATCTACTATACTTAAAGGTGACATATTTTAGATGTTTATTTATCTTGACATTGTTTTTTTTTCTATATAATATTTAATATATTATATAGAAATATTCACCATAGGCAGAATATCCTGCAAACAAAATTGTTGGATGTAACCTTTTTAAACAGAAAAACCTGTGATTTTATTTTTGAAAGGTAGGTAATTGTTATGCAAAAGATATTTTACGTTGGAATAGGTGGATTTGTTGGTGCTTCTTTACGTTATATAATTTCTATTCAATCTACAAAATGGTTTGGTTCAAGTTTCCCCTTCGGCACATTAATTGTGAATGTTCTTGGAGGATTTCTAATGGGGGCTATAATGCAGATAAGTACAGATACAACCTTAATATCTCCTAACCAAAGGTTAATTTTAACCACAGGTGTTTTAGGTGGACTAACTACTTTTTCAACCTTCAGCTTAGAAACTATTAATCTATTCAGTGACTCAAGATATGTTTTAGGAACATTAAATATTAGTCTTAATTTATTTTTTAGCTTATTTGGCCTTATTGTAGGTAAACTTTTAATACAAAGAATAATATAGAATGTATGTTAATTTATGTTGTGGTGGAAATACATTAAATGCATATTATAATTATATAAATACTAATTTTCAATGTAGAAAAATCCTTTTTATATAAGTCATGTTTTTAAAATATGACTTATCATCCAGGAGATGATAAACTTGGAGAATATAAATATTAATAAGTTACCTTTAATAGGTAAAGGTACTCATGGAAGAGTTTATAGGTTAGATAAAAATCGTTGCCTAAAGGTATGTAAAAAAACTAAAGATATGCAGATGGAATATGAGGTACTAAAACATGTTAAGGGATATTCACAATTTCCTAGAGTGTATGAATGTAAAGCGAATTATATGATTCGTGAATACGTAGATGGTCCAAATATTAAAGTATATATTAAACAAAATGGCTTTAATAATAGTTTAGCAAGACAATTGACGGAACTTATTAGAGTATTCATTAAATTAAAGTTTACAAGAATCGATATCAGAATGGGCGAACTGTTTGTAACTAGCGACCATAAACTTAAAATTATTGATACTACACGTTATTTAGATAAAAAGGCACCCTATCCATTTAAAATGTTAAAAGTTTTAAAAGGGCTAGGCTACTATAAACAATACATTAAGTTTTTAAAAGAAAATTATCCTGATTTTTATAGAGCATGGACTAAATAAAATAACCTAATAAGGCCGGGACTACCTATAAAGTAGCCTCAGCCTTATTAAACTTAGTTTTTATTATCAAAGTATTTTTTTAGTTTTGATGACTCTACTTTATCCTCAACGGATTTATCATAGCGTTTATCATGATTTATGCTACCCGGAAGATTTTTAGGAACCTCATTTTCCTTAGGTTTAGATTCTAGATTATCATTTTTACTTTTATTATCACCTTCAATAGGCTTAACTTTATTTTTATTAAGTGAATTACTACCTGTTGGCGCCTGTTTATTTATGCTCTTATCAACCTTAGTAAACTCTTGATTAGTCTTTTTTCCGTTATCATCTATTTTTGTGTTTATTTTATTTTGTGCTATATATTTTTGAAACGCCTCTAGTTTTATAGTTTTAACATTGTCCTTAGCTGATATTTTAACTGAAATTGTTTTACCTTGAGTATTGTAGTCCTCATTTATGAAATTATCCTTTTTAGCTTTATTAACCACTAAAGTCAAGGCTTCATTTACATTTTTATTTTTCAGTTGTAAATTTTGAAAAAGCGTTACTCCATCCGTATTAATAGGTGTAGATTTTATTATTTTGTCAAATCGATTTATTTTAAGCTCTATAGACGGATTAATGCTGACTTGAATTGTTGCAACAGGAGTATAATATGCATATGCCACACCACCTCCAGATAAAAAAATCATAAATAATGCTGCAACAGCTGCTAAATGTTTTAAATAATTCCTTTCTATTTCCACAGACCCGCTATATGTTTCACCAACTTTAGGCAGGGTTTTTGAAAATCCAACTTTAACAAATTCACCAGTGTCAGTAAGTAACGTTGCTTTATTCCTTTCTACTTTTAAAACTAATCCAGTTTTATACATGATTTTCACCTACCTCTATATTAAAGTATGATCTTATATAAGAATATTCATTACTAGAAAAAATTAAAATTAACACTAAAAGATATTTCCTCCATTTCTCAAGAACCTTTCTATTTGTGCTAGTAAGTAAGGTCATTTCTTTTAACGGAAGATTTTTTTTATTGCTTACATAATTAATTATGTTTTCTTCCTTTGAGCATTTAAAAGCTATATTAAGCAATATATTTCTGGTATCAATATGAGATGGTGATGCTTCTATCAAATCATTTAAGGTTAATTTGTACTCTGCTAATTCCTTAGAAAACATAGCTATCTCTTCAGCTTTTCTCAGAGTTTCCTGCTCTTTTTCAAATTCAATTATAGCCTCTTTATTATCTATATAATTAACCATTGCTTCTTCATCTTGAAACATTAAGTAAGGAGTATTTCTAGCCTTCCTAGAAAAGTCTATTAAAGAATTTTTTATTAATACCTTAGCGAAACCAAAAAAATTCCCTTTATTATTATCATAGGTGTCACAAGCAACATTAAATGATATTAAAGCTATGCTTAGTTCGTCATCATTTAACCAATCTAATTTTTTATTGCATATTTTACAGGCAATATTATATATGAAACCTTTGTTTTCTTCTATGAATTTATTTCGATTGTTCATTAGAAGAGGCTCTATTTCCATGTAATCACCCCTTTATATTTAATACGTATATTATACTAATTTTAAGAGGGTAGTTAAACAAATATATTTATTTGTAGCTTATACCCCCTTAAAAATAAAATAATCAACGTATAGTATAATATCCAAAACAAGAGGGGAGGTAACATATGTCAAAAAGGATTGTTTTCCTATTATTGCTGTCAACTATTTTACTTGCTGGATGTAAAAACTCGGACAACCTATCAAATAAAGCATCTACATCCTCTAAGGCAACTACCCAAACCACATCTACTGTGGAAAAAAAGGCAACAACTACCGACAACATAGTTGAAGGCAAAGACACTAAGACTAACGTTGAATCGCCTCCTTTGACTTCAAATGAAAAAACAAAAGAAACAGATAACATAAAATCTGTATTAGATTCAATAGACAGTGTTCTAGATTCTGGGGATGAGGCAGAAGAATTAAATTTAGATTAACCAAATGAAAGGTGGAATAACAATTATGAAAAGTAAAATTATAGCTCTTGTATTAACTGGTATGATGTTAATGCCAACAATAGCCTTTGCAGAGGGTCAGAATGACATTACTGATGCAAAATCGCAGGTTCATTCACAATTTGATAACAAAACAGTGAAAATTGAGGATAAAGTAAAACAATTGGAAATTAAAGGTAAAGGATTGAAAAACAATCCAGCTACAGAAGCTTTTATAAGTGAGCTCAAGGCAAAACATGAAATTATGAAAGCTAATACAAAAAAGAGTATTGAATTAAAAAAACAAATTAGTGCAAAAAAACAAGAGTTGAAATCAATATTGGCAGATATTAAAGCTGGTAAAAAGACCTTATCAGCAGAACAATTACAAGTTTTAACTTCAAAATCTAAGGCTTTAAAAGATAATATTGAAAAGATAAAAAACTTACCAGGAATAAGTTCAGAAGCTAAAACTACACAAGAAAATATTAGAGGTAAAAAATTCGAAGTTGCACTTGCTTCTCTAGATAAGGTCATAGCTAAGCAGGAGGCTCGATATGCTAAACTTGTTGAATTAAATGCTACTATGGATACCTTACTTACCATTGCTAGGCAAGCTCAACCGGTAACAACAGCTACAAATACTAGTAAATAATCCAATATAGAGATTAAATTTCAGTATAAAGAGGATGTCCCAAAATGATTTAAAAATTCATTTTGAGACATCCTCTTTTACATACAGATATTTCTCAGTCCTCTAAAAACTACTTAAGAAAATTATGTTGGAAATCGTCTGCAGTCATTGGCTTTCCAATCAAGTATCCTTGTATATAATCACATTGTAATTCTTTTAACTTAGTAAATTCTGCTTCTGTTTCAATTCCCTCTGCAACAACTTTAATATTTAAACTATTAGCCATTACTACTATAGATTTAATTATAACTATGTTTTTGGAGTTGTTTTCCAAATTTATTATAAGTGATTTATCTATTTTTATTGTGTCAATAGGAAGTCTATTTATATAACTAAGAGAAGAATAACCTGTACCAAAATCATCCATGGAAATCTTAACTCCCTGTGACTTTAATGCTGAAAGTACTGTCATTATTATATCAATATCCTCCATAGCTTCATCCTCAGTAACCTCAAGATTCAAATAGCCAGGATCCAGTGAATATTTATTCAATATATTCATTACTATCTCAACAAAATTCAATTGAATTAGTTGTTTATAGGATGTATTTACAGATATGCTAAACTCCTTCAACCCTAATTTTTGCCACTCTTTACATTGAGAGCAGGCATTATCAAGCATCCAATTATCAATTGTTACTATTTCACCTATTAATTTTGCAATAGGTATAAACTCAATAGGTTGTATAATTTTATTCTCTCGCTTCCATCTTATAAGCGATTCTGCACTTAAGATTTTCATTGACTCTACATGAATTATAGGTTGATAGTAAGTTATAAATTCATCTTTCTCCATTGCATTTTTTAAGTTTTTTTTCATTTCCAACTTATCAATAGCATTGTCCTTCATGATATTGTTATAAACCATGTATCCATTTCCACCGCTATTTTTAGCTTCATACATTGCTATATCAGCATTTTTAATTAAGGTATCTACATCAATTCCATGTTCAGGGAATAAACTAATTCCAATACTGGCACCTATATATATGATATTTTCGTAATAAACAAAAGTGGCACTTAATATTTTCACAAGTTCTTCTGCAACTTCTATAGCATCTGATACTGATACTAAATCTTTTATAATTACAATGAATTCATCTCCGCCAATTCTACTAACTATATCCATTGACCTTACACTATTTTTCAATCTATGTGCTACTTCTACAAGAACAATATCTCCTGCCTCATGACCAAAATTATCATTTATGGATTTAAAATTATCTAAATCTATAAATAAAAATGCGAAATTCACTCTTTTATCTTCTAATAAATTATTAATTTTTTCAAGTAACTTTTTTCTATTTGGAAGACCTGTAAGTGCGTCATAATATGCAAGTGTAAATATGGTCTCATCAGATCTTTTCAACCGACTAAACATATTATTAAATTTAGACCCAAGTTCAGAAACTTCATCATTTCCTTTTAAGGTTATCATTGAAGATAAGTCATGAGAACTATTTACATTTTCAACTATTGCCTTTATATTATTTATTCTTTTAACTACAAACACATGAATTAATGCAAAAATCCCTAAGGATATCGATACTGATACCACAAATAGGATTAAAAAATACGAATTCAATACGTATTCAGCCTTTTTAAAAATTTCTCTTTGTAAATTTACTTTTACAAAGAAAGAGGGCTCAGAAAATATATCATCAACTAATCCATAACCAGTAATAGAATTTTTATTATTTATTCTAATAAAAGTATCTTTTCGTTCATCGTTATTGTCTAAAGTTATGTCTTCATTATAGGCTATCAACTCTGTTTCAAGCTGAGTATTTTCATTAATAGCTGCTATTTGATCGCTATCATAATATCTAGCAAAAATAAGAATGCCTGGGCTAGTACCAAAACCATCACTTTTGGTGATTCTTTCAGCAGATATTAAAATTGGTACTTTATCATATAGTACAGGCCCAACGACATTCTTTTTATTACTGCTACTAAATGATTTAGAAACATTTGAGATTATGTTCTTAGATAAATCATCCGTAAATATATCCTCTGTATCATCTTCAATATTCTTTTTGTAAATAATATTCTCTAAATTATCAATTATAAAAATAAAACTCACTTTTGACCTTGCCATTGAAATTGTATCATCAAAATTAACAGTTATATATTCATTATTCCTAATGTTTAAATAATTATAAGTATCAGTCCATCTTGCATAGTCTAAATTCAAGGAATTCAAATTAATAAGATCTCTTCCAATGTATTTAAGCGCAACTTCAGTATCTTTATGAGCCCTGCCAATTTCAATTTTAGTAAATTTTTCCAACAGGAACGTTTTTGAAAATATATAAAGAAATAATATTAAAATTAAACATGAAAAAAATACAATTTTAAATAATTTTATTGAAAGTTTCAAATTTATCACCCACTAATATAGTACTATGTTTAGATAAAAATGTACATACTAACACATATTTCGTACTAACTTTTGTTTTATCCAATCCTTTCTCCATAAAAACCACAACCAATTGCCCCATTAAACTGAGGCTCTTCTAACTGAATTATTTCTTTGTAGTCATTTAAAAGTAAGGCATTTAATGCTAAATTCCTTGCAACACCACCAGCCACCACTAATTTATTTCCTTGAAACTTATTTAGAAGGGGCTGAAGTCTTTTGTACAATGAATAGTTTACTCCTGAACAAAGTCTTTCCATGGAAACACCTTCAGCAATCTTTCCAATAAGCTCTGATTCAGAAAATACTGCACAAGTGGAATTAAGTTCTATGGGATCTTTATAATACTGAAACATCCTATCTAAAGAAATCTCTAATACATTAGCCATATTTTCAAGATATCTTCCACAAGAGGCTGCGCACTTTTCATTCAATTCCAAATCTGTAATTATTCCTTTTTCCACCTTAACAACCTTAACATCTTGACCACCAACATCCAATAAAATGAAATCTTTTAGGCCTGTCTGATAAAAAACTCCATACACGTGAGCTTTAAGTTCATTAATTGCTTTGAAATAATTTAAATTAGTATTATTTCTTCCATAACCCGTTGAAATTGCTTTATCTATATTCTCTATACCTAATTTTTTAAGATTAACCTCTAACTTTTCGCCATGATTACAATAGTCTCTGTAAAAAGTCATTGTGCTAAATTTACTTTTTTCTACTAATTTATTGTCCTCCATTAGTATTAACTTAACCTCTCTGCTACCTAAGTCTATACCTAAAATTCTCATGATTTCATCTCCTTTAAGTCCTTAACCATATCTAAAAAGGCCTCAAGTCTTAACTTGGTCCTAGCATCAAGATAATTTAGCTTATCACCTTCAATGGTTAATATAGGAATTTTTATATGATTTTTAATGACAATGTCCTCTATTTGTTTATAACAAAAGGCTTGAGTATAGTGAATTAGTCCATCTAAATCTCTTTCCTTAATTTGTTTTTGTATTTCTTTTAGCCTAAAGTTAATGTTATAGGGATAAGTATAATCTTTGTATTGTTCATAAATACTTTTAGCAGCTTTAAATCTAGGAAAAGAAAATTCCCTTTGAACTTCATTATAAATAATATCTGCATCAAATTTTTCTACAAAATCATAGATGTCCACTGTCATAGGTGGTACCCCGATATATCCTATTTTTAATCCATTAAAATTAGAAGTTCTCAATTCTATTTCATGAATTTTTTCAATTATTTCACTTTGAAAATTATCCACATTGGAGTTAAAGTCACTAGCACTTACTTGATAAAGATGGTTTTCAAAGCCACTAGTCTTACCCTCTTTATAGGTAAGTTCATCTAGTCTAATTATTGAAGCCCTTACAGCATTTAATCTATCTCTTACTTCTTCAACTTCTTTGATTGTGACATTAAATAATTTCATAAATTCATCAATAGATTTCTGAATATCTTCTAGCTTTTGACTTTGAGGGTATGAAAAAGGATAAACCTTTATGCCCTTCATAGAAAGTACTTCTTCAAGAGCCTTCGTGTTTGAACAATCCCCTTCAGTTACTCCTACTATTTCCTCTATTCCTTCCTCTAAAACCACACTATACATGGCTTTCTTCCAGGCACAGCAGCTTTTGGGGAAACCTTCTTTTTCAGCTTTATCAATGTATCTTAAATAATCTTTAGAACAAACAAAAATATTATTTAAATCCACTACCTCATAACCTGCTGCTATTAAAACCTCTATAGGTACTGTAGTAGTTATTCCGATTCTTTTCATAATTTACCCCCTAAGACCTCTTTTCAAAAAACAAAAAAGACAGATCATCTCTGTCTTTACATAGAAAATAGACCACTCTTAAAAAGTGGACTTTCCTAGTTTTATTTAACGACAGGATGGTTACGAACTGTCACCTATTCATTTTTACTTACTTTTAGATTTTAATATATCCTAGTAAGCTTGTCAAATCAATGTTTTTATAAAATTAGGTTTCCTTACTACTTAATTTTCAATTATTTGTAAACATGATATAATATTTTTATAGCTTACATCTTTTTACTTTTTAAGTTGGAATTTATTATGTTGTGAATCAATAATCCATAATAAAAAATTGGTATAGCTAATTGTATAATACCGATATTATACGAGGGAGGAAGAAATATTTATGTATAAAATTCTCATAATTGAAGACGATTCAGCCTTTTGTACAAATATGATTAAAAATTTATCAAAGTGGAATTTTGATATATATAAAATTGATGATTTTGAAAATGTGCTCATAGAGTTTTTAAATATTAAGCCACATTTAATTCTAATGGATGTAAATCTTCCTTATTATGATGGTTTTTTTTGGTGTAAACAAATTAGAGACGTTGCCAAAACTCCAATAATTTTTTTATCCTCAAGGGATTCAAGTATGGACATAATTATGGCTGTTAATCAAGGCGCGGATGACTATATTACCAAACCCTTTCAATTTGAACTTCTTGTAGCAAAAATACAAGCACTTCTGAGAAGAACTTATGATTATCAAAATGATGTAACAGAAACAATTGAATATAAAGGGGTAATTTTAGATATAAATAGTGGAACATTATCCTATGAGGATACGAAAATTGAATTAACGAAAAATGAACAAAAGATTCTTGTTTTACTTATGAAAAATAAAACTAAGGTAATTTCACGAGAAAAACTTATGAAATCACTTTGGGATGACGACTATTTTGTTAACGAGAATACCTTGACAGTAAACATTAACAGGATAAGAAACAAAATTGCAGATATGGGTGTTAATAGCTTTATAACAACAAAAAAAGGAGAGGGGTATATAATATTATGAATATACTTTACTTTATTAAAACAAATAAATTGACAGTAATTTTTTTTGCTTTACTTATAGCAATATTTAATTTTATTTTGATTACAAGTGTACATTTCGAAAAGTCTTTGAATGATATTTTATATTTCAACTTCTTGATTGCTGTGCTATCCATAATATATGGACTATATGGTTATAGAAATTGGCTTAGTAGATACAAGCCTCTAAGGCAATCCTTAGATAGCAACGAGGACATTAATGTAACCATGCCTGATGATGAAAGCTTTTACACTCTAATGCTAAAAGATGTAATTGAGTATAAAAACTCAGAGGCTGATTTACAGATACTAGAATTAAAAAAATCAATAGCTGAGTTAAATGATTATATAACAAAATGGGTACATGAAATTAAAATTCCTGTATCTGTATGCGAATTAATACTAGAAGCAATTGAAGATAATGTGTTGGTAAATGAGCTTCAAACAGAAATTGAGAGAATTAAATTTCTTACCAATCAAGTGCTTTATATTAGTAGGGCTTCTAGTTATTGTGAAGATTTATGTATTAGAGACATTGAAATTGATAAAGTTGTTAGAAATTCTATAAAAAGAAACTCCACTTTGCTAATTTCTAAAAA
The DNA here is from genome assembly GCA_014380625.1 of Clostridiaceae bacterium. GTDB lineage: Bacteria > Bacillota > Clostridia > Clostridiales > Clostridiaceae > JACMJL01. Next base: position 23,094 of record JACMJL010000338.1, on the reverse strand, counting down.
TATAGAAATTAGTATTTCGAACTTGCATTTTACTATATTATCTGACGAAAAGTGGATTTCATATAGTATTGATCAACTTTTACACAATTCATATAAATATCTAAAGCAAGATGGAACAATAGAAATTGGTGCGTTCTTAGATGATAATAACAACGTAAAGCTTAGTATCAGTGACAATGGTGTTGGTATTTTACCAAAAGATATTTCTAGAATTTTTGACAAAAGCTTTACTGGTAATAGCAAATTCAACCTATCTAAATCAACAGGCATGGGACTTTATATCACAAAAAAAATGTTAGATAAATTGGGACATAAAATTGAAGTTAAATCAGAGCCTAATGTTTCAACAGAATTTATAATAACATTTAACAGAATTTCTGATTATACCTTTAGTATCGCAAGTGAAAATTCAAAAATAGTTCTTCATTAAGATTAGTGAAGAACTATTTTATTATTAAGATCTTCAACATAACGAAATTGTAACATTGAAATAAAGTAATGTAACATCAATCGATGGCTACAAAAGGAATTAAATTTTATAATAGTAACATAAGTATTATTAAAAAGGGAGTGTATTTAGATGAGTAATACTATTGAAACAAGTGAATTAAAAAAGGTTTATGGTCAAAGAGGGTTCGAATTCCATGCGTTAAAAGGCATTAATTTGACTGTTGAGAAAGGTGAATTTTTAGGTATCATGGGTCCATCCGGTTCTGGGAAGACTACATTGTTAAATTTGATATCAACCATTGATAAACAGACTTCAGGTAAAATTATTTTCAACGGACAAGATATGTCAAGTATAAAAACCAAAGACCTATCAAGATTTAGAAGAGATAATATCGGCTTTATTTTTCAAGACTACAATTTACTCGATAATATGTCAATCGAAGATAATATCTCACTGCCTTTAGCACTTAATAAAGTTCCTCATAAGGAGATAAAACAAAAGGTTGATAAACTTAGTACTTTCTTTGGAATCGAAGCTCAGATCAAAAAATATCCTTACCAACTTTCAGGTGGACAGAAACAACGTGTAGCTGCAGCACGTGCACTAATAACCTCCCCTACTGTTATATTTGCTGACGAGCCAACAGGAGCACTTGATTCGAGGTCAGCCACTGAACTTTTAAATTGCCTTGCAGATATGAATACAAAATTTAATACAACTATTATAATGGTCACACATGACGCATTTGCGGCCAGCTTTTGCAAAAGAATACTTTTTTTAGCGGACGGTCAAATACATGCAAAATTAAACCAGAATACCTCAAGAAAAGAACTTTACCAAAGAATACTTACTATGATGGCTTCGTTAGGTGAAGGTGAACAAAATGAACTCTTTTAAATTAGCTCTTTTTAATGCTAAAAATAACATTAAAATATTTAAACTTAATATTATTTGTATGGTATTCTCTATTGCTGTTTTCTTTAACTTTTTTTCTTTGATATTCAATCCTTCATTGGATTTAGCAAAATCAGATAAATTACTTATTAAGGCTACCTTATATATGGTATCAATGTTATTAGTATTTTTCATTCTCTTCTTTATACTTTATTCAAACTCATTTTTTTTAAAGCAAAGAAAAAAAGAAATAGGTATTTATACATTTATGGGAGTAGATAATTCTAAAATTGGTGTAGCCTTTGCTATTGAGGTAGTAATTTTAGGAGTAATATCACTTATCCTGGGCTTGCTTTCAGGCATGATTTTTCAAAAGGCTTTTCTTATGCTTTTGACTAAAATTGCTTCTATGGATAGAGTGGTGACATTTTATTTATCAGTAAATGCAATTATAATTACTACTGTTGTATTCATTTTAATCTTTTCTATATCAGCATTAAGAGGGTTTATGACTATATTGAAAAGTAAACTCATTGATTTGTTAAATGCTGAAAAGCAGGAAGATAAAATTTTAAAAACAAGATATCTAACGGGTATCTTATCAATTGTGCTAATTGTAATAGGTTATCTGTACAGTCGAAATATATTTACTGACACATTTGTTATCGATGCAACCATTGTTATTTTTTGTATCATTTTAGGAACATTCTTGTTGTTTAGTTCATTTTTATCCCTGGTAATTAAATTCATGATAAATAACAAGAAGATACTCTACGACGAAACCAATATAATAAGTATTTCTAATGTAGCATATAGAATACGATACAATTATAGAACTTTGGCTTGTATAACAATAATAGTTGCAGCAACAATAACTTCCATAGGAGCAACTTTTTCAATACAACATTTGTTAAAAAGCACAACAAAATTAACCTATCCCTATTCTTTTTCATATGTTAAAGGTGATAGTACCCTAGATGAAAAAGTCATGGATACTATAAATAATTCAAAGCATAAAGTTCTCCTTGATATTAAAACGAAATATTTGATTTTTAATAGTCAAAAGAATATTGAGATTAATAAAAACTATCCAGTTATAAAACATTCAGATTTCAACAAAATTATTACAAGTTTAAAAGTAAGTAATCTGAATACTATCATAAACTCCACAAAGACATTGGCAGACGGTAATGCCATAACAGTAGCATCTTCTAATGACAGTGGATTTAAAGATAACCAAGCATTAGATCTGTATGGTTTAAATGTAAAAGTTAAAAAGACCATAAATGCCCCATTACTTGGTGGCAGATTTGAAAATAACACAATCGTTCTTACCGATAATGATTACAATAAATTTAAAAGTAATTGTTATCAGTTAGAGCAATCAGAAGTAGAGCAGATCTTTCAGGGCATCCTTGTAAGTGATCAGGATAATTCTTTAGAATTGTCAAAACAATTATCTGTAATACCAGAACTAAAGGAAAATTTAAACTCATATATAACATATTACACTTCATATAACGAACTTACCGGTGTTGTAAAATTCACAGGATTATTCTTGGGATTGGTATTTATGCTATCTACAGCCAGTATCATGTATATGAAAATAATGAGTGATGCTATTGCGGATAAGAAAAAGTATGAAATTTTAATGAAGCTTGGGATAAATGAAAGTGAGCTTTATGGAGCAGTATCAAAGCAAGTGGGTCTAAGTTATATTTTGCCTATTCTAGTGGGTGCAATGCACTCATTTGTGGCTATTATGGTACTACAAAATTTCTTGAATAAGTATTTAGAAATCAGTTTAGTACTACCCTATTTATTTAGCCTTATAATATATGTCATTGTATATATACTCTTTTATCTTTTAACAACTAGAAAGTTTATTAAATTGGTAACAGCTTAAAACTGAATATGATTTGAAATATTCTTCAATTATTGTAAATATATAAGATGGTGGAGGAAATTCGAATGAAATACCGAATGAAATATCGAGTATTAGTACCCATAATTATATTGGTAGTAGTTATTATTTTATCAATATTAGCAAGAGTGCGGTCTACTAAAGAGGATTATAACGTCATTGTTAAAAACACTCTAAATCACGTTAAATACCTTTCTTCTGATACTGAATTTAAGGGTTTACAGTATAGGGTGGCAGGATATGATGGAGAAAAAAAAGCTGCAAAATACATTGAAGAAGCTTTTAAGAGTAGTGGATTAAACGTGGAAAAGCAAACTTTTGATTTTGATGAAGTAGTAAGTGAGAACAGTAATACTGTTGAATTGTTTTATAAAAACGGAGAAAAAATTAATGTAACTAGTTCAAAAATTATATCTAGCAAAAATGTAGATATAACTCTCCAAGGAAATCTTGTGGATTTAGGCAAAGGCACAAAAGAAGATTTTGAATTAAAAAAGGATCAGATACAAGGAAAGTTTATACTTATCAAAGCAGATTCATCAACATCAGCAGATTATTTTTCCTCTATGGAATTTAGCAAAGGAGTAAAGGGTGCTATTGTTTGTGATCCAAGTTTTGAACCTTCAACAGAACCAATTATAGCTAATAAATTTATAATGGAAAATAGTAATGTATATGGGGAAAACCTTATGACAGTGACAACTATTGTCCAAGAAGATTATGATAAATTAGTTACGGAATTGGAGGGTAAACAGGAGATCGATATGTCTGAATATATAAAATATGATATAAAAAAAGAAAAAAAGAGTTCTCAGAATATTGTTGCTACAAAGAACTCCGAGAAGAATCTAAGTGATAAACCTTTAATAATTATTGGTGCACATTATGACTGTGTAAATGTTCCGGGTGCACTTGATAATGCAGCAGGTGTTGCATCCTTAATTGAACTAGCCAGGGCCTTATCAAGTAATAAGCTTAATTATGATATTAAATTTGTAGCTTTTGGGGCAGAAGAAGTTGGGCTTTGGGGTTCTAATTATTTTGTATCCAATTTATCTAAAGAGGATTTGAATAGATGTAAATTAATGATAAATATTGATGGACCCGGATCAGGCGATGTATTTATTATTGGAAAATCTACGGGTGAATCTGATGACATACTTGCTAGAAAACTTGCTTTTCAAACAGCTGAAAAAAAATAATATCTTCTATAGAAAGCTTGAGTTTCCGGATAGTGATCATTTTTATTTCAGCCAGGTAGGAATACCCACAATTGCATTTGCTAGCTTGGAGTCTTCGAATAAACTTAAAAATTTTAAAAGAGAAATTGATTATGATTATCACACCTTCAGTGATTTAGAAAAAGAAAATATAATTATCCCTAAAGAAGCGCATTCAGAAAATGACACTTATGATTTGATCGAAAAATCAAATAAAGTTAATAGCAATTTTAAAAATCTATTCGAAGTTTTGCTAAAAGTATTAAATGATTACAGTAAGCTCAACTTGGGTCAACCTAACCAGTGAACCCGCAATTTCTTAGGGAGGTCTAACATATTATTAATCATTTAAGATTTATGGTTTTACATATGATTAATAATGTGTTAAAATTAGGAAAAGTCTTCTCTTTCTTTATAATTATAGGTTTCTAAAATTTTAAAATCACTTCGAAGTATCGGAAGAAATACTTGAAGTAACTCTTGATTATTCATTATCACATCTGGTGTTCCACCAAGTTCCATTACTTTTTTCATAAAATCATAATTAGGCAAAGTATGTATATTCTTTTTCTCTCTTATAATACTTGGTGCTCTATATCCCGAAAAAAATATATGTCTTGGTTTTCTAAGATTTAACTCACTTACTTTATAATATAATTCATAAGCTAGAAGGCTACCCATGCTATGTCCATAAATGGTTTCTGATCCCCCTGCAAATGGCAAACAAAATAATATCATTAATATAACTCCCCTTACTCCATGTTAAATTTTGAATAGTTATTAATTAAGCTATTTTGATCAATCATTATTATGTTATTTGAAATCTCTTTATTTAGAGAACACACAGCCATTTTATAACCTAGCCCTATGTCAAATTTCTTAAATATATGTTCCTTATGTTCATCATCAATAATCACTTTAATATTCTCATATTTATCTATATCGATAGAAAATGATTTTAATGGTATTGATAAACCTTGTCCACAACATTTAATATAGCTTTCTTTCAATGTCCATATTTCATAAAATTTATTTAATTGAATGTTTAAATCTTCTTCAACAATATAATCAAGTTCACTTACTGAAAAAAAGCTTTCAGCTATATCTTTATATTCAATATACTTTACCTCTTCAATGTCAATTCCAATTGGTTTATCATCAATAGCACATACCACAAAATCTCCGGAATGAGATATGTTGAAATTAAATTTTGGATGCCCTTTTAGATATGGTTTCCCGTATGGATTCTTCTCAAACGTTATATATTTATTTTGAATATTTAATTTTTCGAAAATTATACTTCTTATTAATATTTCTCCAATTAATGCTCTTACCTTATCTTCTTTATTAATAAATCTTTTAATTTTAAATCGTTTCCCTGAGTGAATCAATAAACATATTTTTTCTATCTTTTCTTCGCTAATATCTAAAGTTCTTACAGCATAAATTTTCATAAACACCTCATTCTATATTTTTATTTATACACACTTTCAAAATAAAATATTATATATATAATATTGTCCAGCATTACTTATTGCATATTAAAAAGCCATGGTTCTCTTGCTAAAATACTAAGTTTTATAGGACTACCACTCTTCTTGTCAAATTGTTCTGGTGTATAACATTCGAATGCAACAAAATCTATTACTTCCATTTTCTTATCTTCTTGAAGTGTTTCAAAATCTTTTATTAATTTTCCTGCTAAACTCATTAACCTCACCTCATGTTATAACACTTTATATTAATTATATACTATAGTAAAATAAAACACTCGCATATTTCTACTTTTCAATCTTCTTAATATTTTACTTTAGTCATATGTCTTGCCAATATTTCTTCTGCATCACACATCCTGTTCAACACTCATTTACCTTGTCTAAACCCATGTAATGCAGTTAATAATTGCAGCTTTCGAATTTCCTCACGCCTTTACTAATTCATCAAATATAATAACTTACCTATCAGCCTTATCCAGCATTTTAAAATCCTCTTTAGTATAGAATATATACTATAAGGAGCTCTCGTAGGATGGAGACGGAAACAAGAAAGAATATTGAATTAATGTGGCTGGTGAAAAAAATTTGCCCAGATCATTGAACTCTTTCAGCTTTTATGAAGTATAATAAAGTTACTATAAAAAACTTTTTAAAGAGTTTATTTTATTTATCAAAGGATTAGATGTATAGTGACGGTCAAAGACAAGTAAAACATCCTGATGTAAATAGTTACAAACATTACCAACTTCAAATTAGTTTAAGGTAAAAAAATAACACCAGTGTCAAAACTAGTGCTAAGAGTGGGTATCTATTTTATAGGGGGATCCTATGTATTAATAATAAGTCTTTTATGTGACACTACAATGTCTAATTTGATAATAATCTATGAATAAACACATTGAATTTTTTTCCTCAAATAACTATACTTAAATTAACTAATATAATGGGGGCGATTATGTGGATAGTCTATTAAAAGAAAAGGCGGATTTAATGGTTGAAAACTTTTATCAGCTTAAAAAGGGATTTAAATGGGAGACTAGTATTGTAAAGCATTTTGGGGCAATGGTTCATGCAACTAAAGGTAAACAAATTGATATAGAAGCGCTTAAAGAAATAAATAAACATATAAAATCAAATACTGGACTTACTTCTTATTTTAGAGGAACTAATTTGTTTATTTTATCAAGCCTTTTATCCTTGGAAGGGGATTACAAGGGCTTTTTCAAAAATATTCTTTCAGTTTATGAGCAAATGAGAAGCGAAGGCTTTAAAAATAGCACCTATCTTCCTTTGGCGGCTTACGCCATAGCTAAGGAAATACCTATGGATCAATGGAGTAATAGAATCTTAAGAATGAATGATCTATATAAAAATATGAAGAAAAATCATTTTTGGCTAACGTCTCCTGATGATTACGTTTTTGCAGCTGTGCTAGCCACAACTGATCTGGATTTACTCCAAATGGATTCTGAAATTGAGAAATGCTATAAGCTATTAAACCAAGAAGGGTTTCACAAGGGTAATGATCTTCAATCCCTTTCTCATATACTTGCAATTGGAGAAGAACTCAATATAGATAAGTGTAAAAGAGCTATGAAATTGTATCTTGGACTAAAGTCAGAAAAATGTAAACTTCAATATAATGGACTAGCAACCTTAGGGGTATTAACACTTATTAATCAAGATATAGACAAAATCGTTAATGAAGTAAAGCAAGTCTACGATTATATAAAAGAACAAGATGGATATGGTTTCTGGAGTCTGGATACTTCTATGAGATCTATTCTAGCAGCAAACTTAGTTGCAGATTTTTATGTAGCTGGAATAAAAAAAGGAGTATTGGAAGTTGCTTTAGGTAACAGCATAAATGTAATAATTATTGCACAGCAACAAGCAATGATAGCAGCTGCATGTGCGGCATCTGCTTCCGCAGCAGCCTCCTCAGGTTCTTAAACTATTCCTTCTAACTTTTCATATTATTAATATCAAATACCCTTTGCTTACTTTTGCTTAGGGTATTTAATTTTAAACAGCTCTTTTTTTATTCAATGTACTAAATTATTATTTAATTAACTGTAACGAAACCCATATTTAGGTCCACTAATATATGAAGAGCTCTTTCCTACATATAAAAGAGGTGAATTGATGAATTATGACATAGAGTGTATATATCTTGTATACTATTTCGATCTTAATAAGTTTTTAATTAAATTAGGTTGTCATGAGGATGTTGTAGAGGATATTATCCAGAATGCTTTTATACAAGCAATGAAAAGTATTGATAGCTTTAAAGGAACCTCCTCTTTTAAAACTTGGTTGTTTTCAATTGCAAAATATGAATATTACAATTATCTAAAAAAGAATAAATTAACGGTGGATATAGACAGCCTACATAATAATTCAATAGGAATTGATAGCGATACTTTGGACAAGCTTATCGCCGAGGAGATATTGTACTATATAGCATCTTTAGATCCACCAATTTGCCATATTCTTAAGCTTAGATTAAGTAGTGGAATATCCTTCAAAGAAATAGGTAGAGTAGTTGGGCGTACTGAGAATTATTGTAGAGTGACTTTTTATCGAGTAAAAGAAAGGTTGAGAAAGGAGTATAGTAATGAATAATTGTCCATTAGTTGAAGACTTAATACCACTTTATATTGAAGAGCTAGTAAATGAAGAAAGCAATAAATTTTTATCAGAACATTTACATAACTGTAAAAGTTGTAAATCATACTATAATAAATTAAAAGAAGATTATGACGACACTAAAAATGTTAAAGGATCGGAAAAGAACATTGAGGATACGATTAAAGCTGTTGTAAGATATCAGAATAAAATTAAATTAACTACAATTATTGTTAGTATATTTGCAGCAGTATTTTTAACTTTAACCAATTCAGGGTTTCTATTAACAATTCCACTTCTCGTTATAGTTCCATTCTTATGCAGGATATTTTATAAACAATCATTACAAATATTAATTTTCTCCTTTAGTTTAAGCTTAATAGGTGCTCTAGTTCTGCCTATTGGTTGGATTATGAAAAACTTATCCGGTATCAATACTAGTGTTTCAGATATACATTTATCAAAGTTATCTTTTGCTTTTAATTTTGCAATTTATTCATTAATCCTGTCTTCCCTCGCAATAAAAGCAGCGATCATATTAACTGAGAAGGATAACAATGATAGTTTAAGAAACAGATTATTGCCAATTATCCTTACAAGCATGATCTTTCTGTCCGGAGTTTTTATTTACAGTAGATATGTTGGTAACCCCATTTGTTATTTAATAAATTATTCTAAGTCAGATAGATATGTTTCTGAAAAGTACCAAAAGAGTATACTACAATTTATTGAAATACATTTTGATTCTCATGAAAAGGCATATGTAGCAGAATATTTTGCAAAGTATGGAGGAGAATCAACGTACTCAACAATAACCTTCTATCCAAATGGACGGGTTAAAGACGACTATCAAACTTTTTTGGAAAATCAGTTTATTGCTAAAACAGAAACAAAGATAAATAATACCCTTATTCGTGCTTTGAATAAAGATATCCTACATGTGTACATTCACGAAAAAAACTTTGAGGTTAATACACTTGAAATATCAAAATCCGATGAATTTAGTGGTGCAAGTGGAAAGATTTCATATTCTCACTTTGTAAATAATAAGGAAGCCTCTAAGCTAGTATATACTATATCAATTGGTGATACATCGGGAACTGTAAGCACAGAAATAACAAAAAATGAGTTTATAGATAAAAGTATAACTATCTTACAAGCACTTAAAGATGAGAATTTAGTTTTTAATGATATGACCATTGAATGTTACAATAAATCCCTTGGTTTGTTTTCGGTAAAGATTAATACCTCCACAACAGCTGAGGATATTAAAAATACCTTCACGTTGAATATAGACCCTAAACAATAAACTATTAAAATAACACTTTGAGAAAGTTTTCTCCATATATTTTCTTTTAACTTAAATTAAACATGAGTAACACATTTTTATATAATTCATATTATATTAGAGTAGTAAAATTAATGGAGGTTTACAATGTTCTACAGGGAAATGCAAGACAATGTAAATGTGAATATGAATATGGAAACTCAGGAAATTGACCAACAACAAATGCCAATGGGTCAACCATGTCCTTATCTGAGTCAAGGGATGTGTATGAATCCTAATATGATGTACCAGCAATCTAATCAACAACCAATGACTGGACAAATGGGCTATCCTATGGATTATAATTATCCTCAACAGGATCAAGGTAATTTAAGTGATTATTCGAATAGAGATAGTGATGATTCTAGACAATTTGGATGGGGCGGTTATCCTTATGGCGGTTATCCTTATGGCGGTTTCCCATATGGTGGTTACTATGGAGGTTACTATGGCCATGGCGGGCATGGTCATCATTAGTTCATAATACTAAAGGAGTTGACTTAAAACAATTAATTATTTTAAGTCAACTCCTTTAACACTAATTATCACTGCTGTTACTTACTTCAACTCGGTTTCGCCCTAATTTCTTAGCATTATATAATGCTTTATCTACTCTTATAAAGAAGGCCTTACTATCTTCACCTTCTATAAATGTCGCTACGCCGAAACTAGCTGTTTGATTAGCAGTAACAGAATATCTGTATACCTCTAACTTTTGTCTTATTTTATTTGCTAGGTTAGTGGCTCCTTCTAAACTAGTTCCATTACATATTATTAGGAATTCTTCCCCTCCCCATCGTCCAATAAAGTCTGTTTGCCTAATATTATTTTTCAGTACTGATGCAACTTCCTTGAGGACTACATCCCCTACTTCATGCCCAAAAGTGTCATTAACCTCTTTAAAATGATCAATATCAATCATAATTAGAGATAGACTATTACCATATCGTTTTGAAGTCTCAATTTCTATTCTAAGAATATCATCTATTTTCAATCTATTGTAAATTTGAGTAAGCTTATCAATAGTTGACAATTTTACAAGGTCTTCTTCTCTGTGTCTTATTGTTTCAGACATCTTGCTGATGCTTTCCATTATCTTGCTAAATTCAAGTATTCTAGTATTTTTCATATCTATGTGGTAATTTCCTTTATTAATTTCCTCTGTAAAATGAATTATTTTTCTAAAAGGTTTAAAAACTTGTTTTGTAATAATAAACAAAATAATAAACAACAAAAGTGAAGAAAAAATCTCAACAGGTACGAATTTTGACATATTGCTGATATAATTATCTTTTACAACTTTCATGTCAAAACCTACACCTACATAAGCTATTACCTTATTGTTAAAATCAAATATTGGGAAGAATGAATACCCAATATCCCTGCCTTTTATATTAGAAACCTTAAAAAATTCATTTCCTTTATTAAAGATTGAATTAGAAGCCGCAAATGTGTGTTTTTCCATTTCCAAAGTGGAAAGTTGGACCTCATCATTTACCAAAATAACGATTTCTTTGTTAACAACCTTTTTCATCTTATTAAGCAAGGAATCCTTCAGTTCTAATGTTACAACTGCCACACCCATAGGTTCAGTGGAATAAACACGATCCACACCCTTAAAAAAAAGTTTGTTGTTTTTACTAATTATTGTACCTACTGGCTTTACATTAGAATATTTATTATTCTCGCTAACCATATATTTAATATAATTTTCTTGTCCTGTATCCTCATAGTCTTTCTCAATCCCTGGTACATTTGATAAGGAAATAGCAGCCTTATTAAACAAGCCAATATTAACGTCAGTCATACCTGAGTCAGATATATTTTTCCCAATAACTCTACTTAATTCATAGGAGATTTCCGTATATTTATAGCTACTCATCTCATCAAAATTTGAATTATTAATATTAAAGGCTTTATCTGAATAAAGATTTACATATTTATTATTTACAAATGCAAAATATACAGCGGGATAATTTGCAACAAACTTAGCCTCTTTTGCCAATGTATCTTTTTCGGCATTTAAAAATTGTCCAACAGCCTTTGCTGAAAAGCTATTTTCAGCAATAAGTTTTTCTTTTGCATTTTGATAATAAATATCATTAAAATAGAAAAATAGAAATAGGGAAAATATAAAGTATGTAAAGAAAGTAATAGCTAAGATTACATTTCTAAATGAAATTTTTTTCATAATACCATCCTTCTAGTCATTTATTTTAAGGTATGTTATCCGTTTTAATTTTTATTTTTCCGCTTATTATATCCTTCTTTATTCCATTAATTTTTTCAAGTGTTCCTGCTGGTAGTTGAGCTTTAGTATATAAAAATTCACTTGTATCCGTACCACCATTTGAAACTCCAAATTCAAGAATTCCTGGTTTCAAATTTCCCTTTACAGCTAATTCGATAGAATCATATACCGCTTTATCTACCTTTTTTACCATACTTGTAATAACAGTACCTTTTTCTATATAGTCCTGATCATTGTCTACCCCTATGGCATATACGCCTCTTTTTTTGCAGGCTTCTATTGCACCTATTCCAGTTGACCCTGCCGCAGTGTATATTACATCGGCACCCTGGTCAATAAGCTCATTTGCTAATTCATTACCTCTATTTGGCACTAGAAAAGGATTTAATCCATTTACATATTTTGAAATAACTTTAGCTTTAGGATTTACTAAACTTACTCCTTGCATATATCCACCTTGAAATTTTCTAAAGAATGGTATATCCTGTGCTCCAATATACCCTATTACATTGGTTTTAGTTACCAGTCCTGCTACGGAGCCAACTAAAAATGAACCCTCCTCTGCCTTAAATACCAAATCAGTAACATTAGGTGCATCGACAATTGAATCTATAAGAATAAATTTTACATCGGGGTACTCCCTTGCAACTTGTTCACATCCATCTTTCAATAAAAATCCTGTAGCTATCACAAGGTCGTACTTTTCTTTTGCATATTGTCTTAAGTGGTTGGCACCTAAGTTAACCTCAGAATTTATTGTTGTTGACGGTTCTATATAATCAAACTCTATTCCAAGCTTTTTTACTGCCAGCTGAACTCCTTTATAAGCTGAATCATTATACGACTTGTCTCCTAGCCCTCCAATAGAAAGAACAATCCCAACTTTAAATGGCTTCGTTGGCTTGGATTCTGTGATTTTTTCATTAGAACTCACATCATTTCTCGCTATATTATTGCTAGTGAAAAGGCGCTGAACAAACAAGGCTAATACTACAACGCATAAAATAATAAATACCACTTTTTTAAAGTTGGATAAGTGGAACATTTTAATTTCTTTCTTCATAAAATCCCCCCCAGATTGTTCAAAATTTATTTATCAAACTAATACACCTTTAATTATACTATCTTTTATACTATTTTTATACAGCTTATTACAATTTATAACCAGTTGCTTTAGCCGCTTCAATATAAAAGCCCCATAATGGGGTTGATATCCATCATGGAGCTCATTTTCATAGAAGACATTAAGGTAGCTTTGTATTGGATTTGTCTCTTACCTTTGGTGATCCAAAGATTTTAACCTTAGGTTCCTCATGTTTTAACGTCTCTTCAATATGTTTTATATATTCTACCTGTTCTTTATATATGGATACATCCTCCAAATTAATCCTGTGTTTTGTAAATTTAACCTCTTCTTCACTAAGAGGTATACGGATAACTTCTGGTGGCACATCTTTGTTTTTCCCGATATCTGAAGTAAGCGATTTCTTCTCTATTACCAGTTCTTCTCGTATAACAGGTACAGTAAAACTTTTTTCCAACTTGAATGTCTCCCTATAAACCTTTACTTCCCCTGTTTCAACCCACTTTTTTGCTATATCAAATTCTTCTTGTTTAACCTTAAATGTCACATTTTCACTCTCTTGAGGAACTAACAAGTTATTTACCATACCATTTACCTCCAATTATTCTAAAAAACACCTCACCAATCATTAATACGATTGTGAGGTGTTTCCTATTTTATTAATCGTGATTGGTAACACTATCAACTACATCTGGGTCACCAATTTTATTTACTCTAGCTTCTTCACGTTTAAGAATCTCATCTATATGCTTTGTATCTTGTATATCGTGTTTGTGAGCTGATACTTCTCCTGTAAATACTGTATGTTTACCTACATCAACTCTCTCCTCACTGACAGGAATCCGAATGGTTTCTTCATCTGTGATAGCTGAATCACTAGCTTCATTATTTAAGGTTCTTCTTTCAATTACTACTTCTTCACGCGTTACAGGAACATCAACTTGCTTTTGCTCTTCTATAATTTCTTTACTAAACTCTACCTCACCCTTTTGTACTCTGCTCTTATTAATATCAAGTTCTTCCTTGCGGAGACGAAGTTTTGCGTCATCTTCTTTAGTTTCTTTTTTAATCTCATCATCATCATTTTCAAAAAGTCCTTTAAATATACTCATCCTTAACTACCTCCATCAATTGAATTTGGTAAATTCATTTATTTCTTAGTGTCAACTGCAGCTTGGGATTTGTTAAATGTATCAGCTAGTTGTTGTGAAGGAGCACTATAAGGTGATACCCATCCACGGTTTACAGCTAGATCTGTTAAAGCTGAACTTCCACCTATTATTTGGTTTAGGCTAGATGAATATATTGCTCTTAATTCAGGTGTTGAACTTGTTAGTGTTGCATTTAAATATGCATCTGCTGAACTTTTTGCGGAACCAATCATATTGCCAGCAATAACCTCATCATTAATATCCGTATTACCTTTTACCATATTATTCATTATTCCCATATTATTGTGCACCTCCTGTAACAGTTACTTGATTCTCATTGATAAATTGCTGAACGCCTTTAATTCTTCCCTCTGCAGCTAAAACGCTAGTCTCAGCTTGCCTTTTTAGTTCTGAATCACTTATTAAGTTCTGCATAACTTTTGCCACCGCTAATCCGTCCTTCTCCATACTTAATAAGCCTGTTAGGGATAATAATTCACCTTCTGAAAGTTTTCTCATATTTACGCCTCCAAATTTATAAAATTTTATTTCGTTTTATTATCTGCAATAATAAATTAATTAAACCTGTTATTATTTTGAAAAATAAAATTTAAACAAAGGGTCTTCTGTTTTTTAAATCATATTTATCTCCAGTTTTTAATACATGCATCTTAACATCAAAAATTGACAATATATTATCTTGATATTGCTCTGAAACATTTGTGTCACTTATATTACTCCCGTCTATAATATAAACTGCTCCAGAACCTAATACTCTTAAACTATTTTCTTTATTTACAATAATTGAGGTATCTTCATCAATACCAATGCCTAAAACTTCTGGATTCTCTGCTACCCCAACTAGTAACCGTCCTACTCTACCTCTTTGAGCAAAATGCTGATCAATTATAACCCCATTAATTAATCCTAACCCCGGGGCCATTTTAAGAGTACATTTTCTTGGAGATTCATCGTCCATTCCTTTTACTATCATGGTATCACTCATTACAGATGCACCAGCTGAAGTTCCTACAAATACACAACCTTCTGTATGTTTACGTCTCATACAGCTATACAATGGAGTACCTCCGAGAATACTAGTAATTCTAAGTTGATCCCCTCCAGTAAAAAATATTAAAGAAGCTTTTTCGATTAATTCTACATTTTCCTCTTTTAAAGCATCCTCTCTATTCTCTACATCAAGAACGCTAATATTTCTAATACCCATATTGTGAAAAATATTGTTGTATTCAATACCCACTTCTTCTGGATTTTCCGTTGCCACCGTGGCTATAACTAATAACTGACTTTCTTTTTCAATATGTGCGCACACTTCTTGAAGTATCTTTTTATCCCCTTTCTTATCCTCGGCTCCACCTATTATAATTAAACCTTCTTGTATATTAATCACAAACACCATCACCATCCTATATAAATGTTCCTATATTATTTCGCAGACTCCAATATAAAAATCATATTAGTATATATAGTATCAGTATTATTAATCGAATTATTCAATTATATCCTTAACAATAAAGGTAATATTAGGGTAATTTGTTCATATTTCTTGCATTTATGAAGGTAATATACATTAAATTTCTGATTTGAGTAAAAGCTAAACATAGAAGACCATATAAAAAATATTTAAATAATGCTTGTAATAGGAGAGTGGTAAAAATACGAATATTTATAGCTATTGATTTTGATAAAAGCACAAAATCTTATCTTCAAGATATTAAAAATAAACTAGAATACTATTCCTTTAAAGGTCATTTTACCCATGAGGAAAACTTCCATCTTACTTTGCAATTTATTGGTGAACTACAAGCAGATAATATTCCAAATCTAATTAAGTCTCTGCAAGAATGTATTTCAAAACATAATGCTTTTAATCTTAGCTTAGATAAACTTGGAGGTTTTAAAAAAGGAGATTCCAAGCTAATGTGGATAGGCTTAGAGCATAATGAAAAGCTTATGAGAATTTATGAAGAATTATTTCTTACTCTTAAGCATGCTAAAATAGCTTTTGACGAGAAACCGCTAAAACCACACATAACCTTAGGAAGACAAATTACTTTAAAAAAAGAAATAAGTGAACTTATAAATATACTTCCTATTGATAAATTAATAATCCCTGTAAATACTATTACATTAATGGAGAGCAAGCAGGTAAATGGTAAATTAAAATATGTTTCACTTGCTACTTTCCCACTAAATAATTAGAATACATTCTCCTTAGGGAGCTTTAAAAAATACTTTATTGGAGATGATTACTTGAAAAACATACTATTAAAAAATGGATTACACACAGATATTTCAAATGGTAATATTACTAAGAAGGACCTATTAATAGAAAATGGTAAAATTAAAAGTATAACTGAGAACATTGAGTATAGGGCTGAGGATATAAAGATTATTGATATTAAGGAGTGTTATGTTTATCCAGGGTTAATAGATTGCCATACGCACATGGGAATTATTGAAGAAGGTACTGGTAAGCTTGGAATGGATAACAATGAGGATTCAAATCCTGTAATGCCAGAGCTTAGGGCTATAGATGGTATAAATCCAATGGATATGGCTTTTAAGGATGCCGTACGCCATGGAATTACCTGTGTAATGAGTGGACCGGGAAGCCATAATGCAGTAGGAGGATTAAATGTTGCCATAAAAACTGCTGGTAGTATCATTGACAAGATGATTTTGAAGAATCCTTTAGGACTTAAAGTATCCTTTGGGGAAGAACCTATAAGCACCTACGGTACACAAGGTAAATGTCCCATCACTAGAATGGCTACTGCAGCACTTATAAGAGATTTATTTCTCCGTACACAAGACTATATTGAAAATAAGAACAATGGAAAACTAAAGGAAAGAAATATGAAACTTGAGGCGGTAATACCTTTATTAAATGGTGATATCTACCTTCGTGCACATGCACATAGGGCGGATGACATTATTACTGCCATAAGGATAGCAGAAGAGTTTAACATAGAGAAACTTGTAATTGAACATGGAACAGAGGCACATTTGGTAATGGATTATTTAAAAGAAAGAAAAGTTCCAGTCGCCTTTGGTCCAATGTTGACACCTAGAATAAAAATGGAATTAATAAAAAGAAACTATAGTTCTGCGCTTAAATTAGTTGAAGGCGGCATTAAAGTAGCATTAATTACTGACCACCCATACAATTCAATAGATCAACTCAGATCTGTTGCTATACTAGCTACTTCAGAAGGATTAAATCCATTAGATAGTATTAGATGCATTACAGAAAACCCTGCAGAGATGATGGGCTGTGCTGATAGAATTGGAAAATTAAAGGAAGGCTATGATGCAGATATAGTGGTACTAGATAAATATGCACTGGATATTATGGCAAAGGTAAAGTTAACAGTTATAGATGGGGAAATAGTTTTTAATTCTGATATAGACTGAAAGATTAATAAGGGACTACCTCAAAATAAAATGGTTAATTTCATATGAAATATGTATATGAAATTAATAATTGTAAAAGCTAAATGTAAATATAGCCTAGGAGGTATAAAATGTCAGATAAACAAATTAAAGATTCCTTTGAAAATAGTTCAAAAAGAATGAGTGGTCAGGATGCCACCCTAGCATCAAAACTTCATGATTCAAATGATCCAGCTATGCATAACGATTTACATGAAAAGGTAAAGATAAATTATGAAAGGATTGAAAAATCCCCAGAATCCATGGAGGAAGTTCATAAGTGGCAAAGAAAACATGTTGCAAAAGGAGATCAGTCAAAGGAGGGATATCCCCTAAACGTAATAATTGACCCTGCGATGAGAGAGATGTATCAAGTAGTACATAACGCCGCTATGACTAATGTATTTGATAGATTTTCACAACAGCAACCTATACAATGTAAGTTTTGTGTAGAAGGCCTATCCTGTCAACTATGTGCAAACGGACCATGTAGGATAAGTGAAAAGGTACCTAGGGGAACTTGTGGCGTAGATGCCCATACTATGGTTGCACGTAACTTTATGTATCGCCATGTTACCATTGGTACCTCCGCAAATATATTTCATTGTCATCAAGCAGCTAGAGCCCTTAAAGCTGCAGGTCAGAACCCAGAAAGTGGTTTTAAAATAAGAGATGCTGAGAAGTTAAAACAATATTCAGCTATGGCAGGACTTGACATAAACAAACCTATAGAGCAACTTGCAGTTGAATTTTCTGATTGGGTTATTAACGATATTCATTCTCCTTCTGAGAATCCCTCAAAAGCTGTTGAAGCTTTTGCCCCAACAAAACGAAAAGACTTGTGGCGGAAGCTTAATTTGTTTCCTGGAGGCGGATACAGTGAAATTGCCTATGCACAGACTCGCTGTATGACTAATTTCACCTCAGATCCAGTAGAATTTTTGCTTAATGCCGTTAAGTTAGGTATAGCTAATGAATTCCAAGGCTTATTTTTACTTGACATAATACAAGAAATTCTTATGGGTACACAAAAAATTACAATGAAGAAACAGAATATGGGACTTTTAAAAGATAATATGATAAACATTATTACCAATGGTCATATGCCATTGCTTGCTCATGTTGCATTGGATTTAGCTTCTACTGATGAATGGCAACAGAAGGCAAAAACAGCAGGTGCAGAGGGCATGCAAATTCTTGGCCACGTGTGTGAAGGTCAGCAACTTATAAATTATGACGGTACTCATGATCAAAAGGCTTATGGAGGTCAGGAAGGAGAGTGGCTATCTGAAGAATACTTACTGGCTACAGGTGTAGTAGATTTATTTCTATTTGATTATAATTGTACAGTACCAACTCTTCCTATCTATGCTAAGAGATTTGGAACAAAATTACTTGGAACGCATGATGTAATAAAACTTCAGGGTACGGAAACCTTAGATTTTATTCCAGAAAAAATGAAAGAGCAAGCTATAAAAGCACTTGATATGGCTATAGAAGCCTTTAAAAAACGTAAGTTAGAAAAAAGAGAGACTTATATTCCACCTCATGTATCAGATTGTATGGTAGGCTTTAGTACTGAGTCTGTCAGAGCAGCTTTAGGTGGAAGCTTTAAACCCTTAATAGATCAAATTGTAAACGGTAATATTAGAGGAATTGCAACTATAGTCGGTTGTACTACAGCTAGATATGGGCAAGGTGGAAGTAATATCTTTAAAATTACACAAGGCTTAATAAAAAATAATATACTTGTTCTTTCAGGTGGATGTACCTCCTCAGTAATGGAGTATACAGGGCTCACAAATCCTGAAGCAGCTAATGAATGCGGAGAAGGACTAAAGACCGTATGCAAACAACTTGGTATCCCACCAGTCTTAACCTATGGGGCTTGTGTAGATATTGGAAAAATGACCCATACTGCAATGGAGATAGCAGACGAACTTAATGTAGATACAAATATGTTACCTCTTGTTATAGGTGCTCCAGAATACTTAGAGCAGAAAGCTGTAGCGGATGCTTGTACAGCTGTAGCTCTAGGATGGCTTGTTCACGTAGCACCAGTACCATCTATTACTGGTAGTGATGTGGTTGTAAAAACCCTAACTGAAACCACAGAAACTTTAGGTCTTGGCAAGGTTGTAGTAGAAATGGATGCAGAAAAAACTATTCAAATTTATATAGACCATATCGAGAAGAAAAGAAAAGAATTAGGACTTCAATAAAAGATTTTATATACACAGAATTAGCCTGCATCTACTTTCATAATAATAGATGCAGGCTTAAAATTACCTCTAACTTTTTATCAATAATTTATCCGCTCCTTTAATTTTATCAATTTTGTTTTTCATTATATCTACGAGAGGTTCAGATTTTTCAAAAAATACAATAACAATATCTCCATATTCTGCGAAATCTAAAGCTGTTTTAAAAGCTTCAGCCTCCTCTAAAACTTTTTCCATATTCATGTTGAGAAACTTGGATTTCAATATTCCTTTTTCTAAAAGACCTGCTACTTCACCTATAGACCTACCTCTTCTATCCTCATCTTCTTTTATAAAAATGTAATCAAAATTTTCTCCTGCACATTTGCCAACTTCCAGTATATCACTGTCTAGTCTATCTCCTGGCACTCCAATAACCCCAATAAGTTTCTTGTGTTCTATATGCTTAAGTGCATCCAGCACACATTTATACCCTTCTATATTATGTCCATAATCTAATACTACCATTATGTCATTAACAAAATATATATTAAATCGTCCAGGGTTTTGATCTTGATTACAGTAAAACGACCTTAATCCCTGACTGATAATGTCATAATTTATCCCAAGTCCTACTGCTGCTGCACAAGCTGCCATTGCATTTTCAACATTATATTTAAGAATTCCTTTCATGGATATTCCTATACTGTCTATCTCCATTAATTTTTTTAAATCAGTACCCTTTTGTATAATAATATTGCCTTGGTCTACATAAATTCCATAACCACCCTTCTTAATATTTATTTTCATAATTTCATTTTCTTTATTATTAGAAAAAATAATAAGCTTACTTTTTAACCTACTCAATATACTAATACTCATATTATCATCCCCATTGATGACAACGTAGCCCTCCTCTTTAACAGCTTCACCAACCAAAGCTTTAACCTTTGCTAATTCTTCTAAAGTTTTTATTCCATCTATCCCAAGATGATCCCCAGTAATGTTAGTAATAACGCCAATGTCCGCTAGGTCATAAGCTAATCCTTCTCTTATTATTCCACCTCGAGCAGTTTCAAGTACTGCTGCATCAATATCTTTATTTGCAAGCACAGCTAATGCACTTTTGGGACCAGTAGTGTCACCCTCAAATATACATTTCCCACCTATATAGATTCCACTAGTGGTGGTCATTCCAACATTATATCCTGCAATTGAAAGTATGTGGCCAATGAGTCTTGTTGTTGTTGTCTTCCCATTAGTACCTGTTACTGCAACTAAGGGAATACTTTTTGGTGTATCCTTAAATAGCTTATCAACTATATCTCCTGCCACATTGCGTTGAACTCCCATGTAAGGTCTATGATGCATTCTAATACCTGGTGCAGCATTTATTTCTATAATTGCTCCCTTGTTATTTATGGGTTTACTTATATCCTCACATATTAAGTCTATTCCACAAATATCTAATCCAATTGCACTTGATGCTCTCTTGCATATTTCAATATTTTCTTCACATATTAAATCTGTACAGTCTAGAGCAAAGCCCCCTGTTGATAAATTTGCATTATCCTTCAAATTTAATTTTTCCTTTTTAGGAAGAATCGACTCTAAAGAGTATCCCTTCTGTTTCAAATATATTTTAAGCGCATCATCTATTTTAATCTTAGTTAATTCCTTTTCATGTCCTTCTCCACGTCTTGGATCTTCATTAGTATTTTCTATAAGCTTTCTTATAGAACTTATTCCATCACCTAAAATGTATGGGGCTATTCTTTCAGAAACTGCAACGATATCTCCATAAACACTGCACACTCTAAAATCTCTTCCAACTATATTTTTTTCTAATATTATATCTTTATAATCTTTAATTAAAAGTTCATAAACCTTTGATAACTGAATTTCATCTTTTATATTTGCCGTAACTCCCTTTCCTTGATTTCCAAACTGTGGCTTAAGTACCACGGGATAACCGATTTCTTTTGCTTCTAAAATAGCCTCTAGTTTACTTTCTACCCTCATACCACGTGCAACAGGTAAACAGTGTAGGGTTAATATTTCTTTAGTTAATAACTTATCCTGTGCAATATCTACAGCTAGGGCACTTGTATCACTGCTTAAGGTTGCTTTAATATATTTAGAGTGTTTTCCATAACCTAATTGAAACATGCTATCTTCACCTATTTTTAATACAGGAATTCCTCTTTTTTTTGCCTCACTACAAATATTAAGTGTACTTACACCTAATTGTTCATTAATTAGTACTTCCTTTAACCTATTTAGTTCTAAAGATAAATCAAATGTTTCTTTATTTATTAATGAATTAATAAGTCCAACTGCTATATTTCCAGCTTCAAGACCTGTATTTTTATACTCATACTGGTAGATAATATAATAATTATCGCCGGATATCTCCCTAGCTTTTCCGTAGCATATTTCAACGCCTATCATATTATGGAGCGCAATTATTATATGCTCAGTTACATGGGCTAAATAAGTTCCCTCAGTAAGTCTCTTAATAAAACCTTGGTCTTCATCTATACCACATCTATGTTTACTAAGCTCTGGTAACATAGTAATCAAACTTTCATTAAACCCATAAATTTCTTTACTAGGTGTCTCACAGTATCCTTCCAGATCTAAATCAAGTCTTATACACTTCTTGTGAGAATATATATTTTTCCCTTGAAAGACCTTAAAGCAAATTATTTTCATGTAGTTTCCCTCCCTGATGGGATATTTAGTTATCCCGATTGCCTTTCTTAATATCATTTTGATTTATCTATTCCAATTTTAGCTATCTTAACTTTCTACATCCTACAATTTATATTTTTATCCTTTATTAATTATTTATTCATACTTATTTTTTCTTATGCTTCCTACACTTACCTATCATAGTAAATTAGAATCTACATAAGATAAACTTATAAATTGAGTATAGTCGGAAAACAATAATTAACAATTTCTGATTTTAGGAATAAATACCATTGTTTGGATAAAAAAGTATGCTC
>JACMJL010000337.1 GCA_014380625.1 Clostridiaceae bacterium | reverse complement strand
GCCGCCAGCGTTCGTCCTGAGCCAGGATCAAACTCTCAATTTTAAAGTTTGACTTTGCTCATATTCTGGTCTATCACCGAAGTGATATATCAAAACTCATAAGTAAATTGTGACATTTACTTATTTAACTGAAATTTAAAATTTCAGCTAGAATTGCTGGTTTATATTTATTTTCCTCTGTTTAATTTTCAAAGACCAATTTACTTGTTTTTGTTTGCCGTCATCTGACAGCTTCATTATCTTAACACCTTGCCCTCATGATGTCAACTGTTTTTATCACATCTTTTCGGGTAAATTTTCTATTAAGAAAGTTTTTTTGTTATCGCATAACAGCGGCAACGTTCTCTATAATATCACAGTAAAATTTTAATGTCAACAATAATTTTGTTTCAATATAAATTAGAACTTTATATTGAAAACAACTACCTAGACATATTTTATGTAACATTTATATAAATTATTCATTAATTTAATATTTCTTTTCTTATGCCTAATTTACTAAGACTCATTATATAAATGCATAAGGCTATAAAGAAAATAACAAGTCAAAGGTGTGAAACTAGGAAACAGTCCCTAATGATAGTTGAGTCTATCAAAAGGTTCTGTCCATACCATAGAATGACATTTTGACTTGTTTTGTTGAATTCCATTAAATACATACTTCAAGTTCACTAACATAAATAGCTGTACCAGACATTTCTATTTCATAATGGCCATTAACATAATTAACTTCTAATTTAACTCTTCCATCTTTTCCTATTTCTTGACCTTGTTCTATTTGAATGGAGATGTGCTGGCTATCCTTAATATATTTAGCATAGTATGCTGCCATTAAACCTGACGCTGTACCTGTAACTGCATCTTCTTTTGTTCCAGAAAAAGGTGAAGAAAAATGTCTACCATGCATCTGAACATTTGGATCAAAGGTTTCCAGACAAAATGGATGAACCGAAGCTCTTGGCTTGTCAGTTAATATATCAGGAAAAGACCTATTAATAGGCTTCATTTTCATAAAAGATTCTAACTTTTTAATTGGTACTAATAATGTCCAAATTCCTGCACTACCGTACATTATTGGTAGATTTGTATCTATCTCATCCTTTTCAATGCCCATAGCTTTAGCAAGTTCATTTACATCTCCAGTGAAATTTAAAAATTCAGCTGGTGCTAGTTTTGAAGAGACAACTTCTTCGCCTAATTCATTAGAATTAATTTTTATAGGTAATATACCAGCTTTAGTTTCTATATTTAAGGTCTTTTTATCTTGTAAAAAACCTTTGGTTTTTAAAGCAACTATTGTAGCAATAGTTCCATGTCCGCAAAAGTTCATTTCATGTCCCGGAGTAAAAAATCTTACTTTAATATCTGCCACTTCTGAATTTAGAATAAATGCAGTTTCATTAAATCCTATGACTTTAGCAATAGCTTGCATTTTAGCTTCAGATAAAGTATCAGCATCAAAAACAACCCCTGCTGGATTTCCTTTGTTAGGAACATTGCTAAAAGCATCATAACGATAAATAATCATTTTAATTCCACTCCCTAATTTTATATTTATCTTGATTATAAGTTATTTTTTTTCACTTTACTACAGTGAAAGGAAAAAACCCTGGTATAAAATCAATATACTAGGATTTTAACTACTATACTATATAAACATCTCTACCTTATATCTTTTCTTTAAATCATCTGTTGTACTCATAAATTTGAAATTTTGTCTTTCTTGGAGAATATTATTACTGATCCTATCCTTAACCTCATCAAAAGATTTTGCATTACCCTCTTCTTTATCTTCAACCTTAATCAAATGAAATCCAAACTGAGTTTCAACAGCCTCACTTACAACTCCAATCTCTAAATTAAAAGCTGCTTCTTCAAATTCAGGAACCATCTGTCCTTTAGAGAAACTTCCAAGATTTCCACCTTCCGCCTTTGATGGACAGCTAGAGTATTCCTGAGCAGCTTCTTCAAAACTCTTACCGCCCTCGATTTCTGCTTTTATATCAACTGCTTTTTCTTTAGAATCTACAAGAATATGTTTCGCTGTAACAGTTTCAGATGCCACAAACATATCCTTATTTACTTCATAATAATCTTTTACTTCATCTTCAGAAACTTTAACCTCTGAGAGTAAGTTATTAATAGCAGTCTGGGTTAACAACTCTTTCTTTGCAAGTTCTAATTGAGCTAAATATTGTTCGTCCTCTTCAACTCCATTTTCTAAAGCTTCATTATATATAAGTTCAAAAGAAATCATTTGTTCTAAAAGTTGCTTTCTTCCTTCTTCATTATAAAATTGACTTTGTTTTTCTCTTGGGAATCTTGATATATTTACGTTAAGATCATTTTGAGTTATCTCTCTACCATTAATTGTAGCCAGTACTTTATTTTCCATTTTCAATCTCCTTTTAAAAAAATAATTATAACATATCATAACACAATTCTTAAACTATGTACAAATGCTTTTTCAAATTCATTTATATTTACAATATATTATTTTTTATCTATAATGATATTATTACGTAGGGTAAAGGATTGAACAATATGAATGATATATTTAAAACAATTTCTCCTGAGGATGACTTGGAGATAACCAATAAAAAGGCTACAGGAAATTTAAAAATATTTTTAGGTTATGCTCCCGGAGTTGGAAAAACCTATTCCATGTTAAACGAAGCCAATCGTAGATCAAATAGAGGCCAAGACGTAATAATAGGATATCTTGAAACACATGGACGAGCAGAAACAGAAGGTCAAGTATCTACTCTTGAAACTATACCAAGAAAAAAAATTCAATATAACGGCGTAAATTTGGAAGAAATGAATACTGAGGCCATAATAGCTAGAAACCCTTCAGTTGTTCTCGTAGATGAACTTGCCCATACCAACATTACTGGCTCAGCTAATAAAAAAAGATACGAGGATGTTCAAGAACTATTAGACCATGGAATTAATGTTATTTCAACCTTAAATATACAACACCTAGAAAGTCTCAATGATGTAATTAAACAAATTACCGGAGTTACTGTTATTGAAACTATTCCAGATAAGATAGTTGATAATGCAGCCGAAATAGTGGTTGTAGATATTACTCCTGACGCCCTTCAAAGCAGGTTAAAAAGAGGAAACGTGTATAAACCAGAGAATATTGATCGAGCATTAAAGAATTTTTTTAGAAAAGGAAACCTTAATGCACTTAGAGAGATTGCTTTGAGACAAACAGCAGAAGGTGTGGATGAAGACCTAGAAGAATATATGAAGGAACATGGTATAAAAGATAACTGGTATACCGTTGAGAGAGTATTAGTGTGTATCAGTGCTAGCCCGTCTGCAAAGAAGCTTATCCGTAGAGGAGCTAGAATAGCCAAGAGAAATAAATGCGAATGGACTGTTACCGATGTAAATTGCACTCATTTTTCAGCACCAAAACTTACAAAGAAAGATTTTGAGCTTCTCCAAAGCCATTATAAACTAGCAAAGCAACTTGGAGCCGACATAGAAACCTTGTCTGGAAAAAGTGTTTCACAAGAATTAGCAAGATTTGCTGAAAAAAAACATATTACACAAATTATTATTGGACATAGTAGAAGGACTGTCCTACAAACTTTTCTTCGTGGATCAACAGTATCAAAATTATTAATGCTTTTGAAGGATGTTGAAATACATGTTATTCCAAATGATTTACCTTAATAAACACGCATCTAAATGCGTGTTTAAAATTTTATGAATACAATTTTTTTGTCTATTAAATCCAGTTTATTTATACTTACTATTAGTTATTATAAAAATTAAAGGTGGTATTCCATGAAACACAGTTTGAAAAATAAAATTAGATTAGTATACTTATGTCTGATACTAATCATTGCTATAATAGGTGTTATTTCTGTTAACAATATTAGTAAACTTAGCAATTCTATAGACACTTTACTTACAAATAATTATAAAAGCATAAACGCTGCTAATAACATGCTTCATGCTCTAGAAAACCAAAACTCTTCTTTGTTTTATTATATGCATCTAGATAAGCAGGAGGGAGTAGCCGAATTTTACAAAAATAAAGCTATATTTGATGAGTACTGTAGAATACAACAGAATAACCCTACTGAAAAAGGTGAAAGTGATCTTACTGAAAAGATAAACACAAGTTACTTAAGATTTACCATTCTTTTTTCTGAAATTCAAAAAATAGAAAATTCAAATGGTACGGATGGTTCTATAAGTTATTATTATAAGAACATTCTTCCTATAATTGATAATATTACTTCTGATTTAAAGGATTTGTCAAAAATAAATGAAACTGCCATGTATAAAAATAGAGATTTGCTTTCAAGTAGAGCCCACACATACAAGTACCTTATACTGGTAATTTCGTTAATTGCAGTAATTGGAGGTATTCTTCTATCAACCTATTTTATAAACAGATTTTTATCTCCCATTTATGAACTTACCCAAACCATTAAATCTGTAGGTCAAGGTTACTTAAGAAAAGAAGCTGTAATAAATTCCGATGATGAGATTGGTGACCTAGCGCAGGAGTTTAATAAGATGACAGAACGGCTTGAGGAATATGAGCAAAGTACTATGGGCAAATTTCTAACAGAAAAAAATAAATTTTCTGCCATTGTTAAAAGCCTTGCGGATCCGCTTATTGTTTTAGATACAGATCAAAGGATTGTATTACTTAATGATGCCTGTCAAGATTTCTTTCAAATAAAAGAAGAAAATGTTTTAAACAAATACTTTATAGATGTAATAAATAACCCAGACTTATACCACCATATCTCAAATGTTTTTAATAATAAGGAAGAGAATAAGGCTAAAATTGTTCTTTTCAGTTCACAAAATAATGATTACTATTTTAATATCATAGCAACTATAATAAAGGATAATTCCTCTATTATAAGTGGAATTGTTGTATTATTTCAAAATGTTACTCAGCTTAAACAACTTGAGAAGATAAAAGCTGATTTTATTTCTACAATTTCTCATGAATTTAAAACGCCCTTAACTTCTATAATGATGGGGGCCAGCCTAATTGAGGATATAAATATAGGGGAATTAAACAATCAACAGCATAAAATTATATCTACAATTAAAGAAGATGGTCAAAGGCTTTCCGAGCTTGTAACTAACCTTCTTCAATTATCTAGAATAGAATGGAGTAAATCTATTTTCAACATGCGGACTTGTTCTATACTTGGAATAGTAGAACAATCCATTAAGGGTTTTTACGATCAAGCAGCAAGTAAAGATGTTAATCTTTTTATTGATGTAGATGAACATTTACCAAAAATCTTCGCAGATCCTGAAAAGATAAATTGGGTGCTAAATAACTTGCTTTCTAATGCACTAAAATATACTAATGCAGGAGATGAACTTTCAGTATCAGCCATAGTTAAACATGGAAAGATGATTATTTGTGTTAAAGATACAGGTATTGGAATTCCTCAAGAATACGTCGAAAAAATATTCGATCAATTCGTCCAAGTTAAAGGGTATGATTCAGAAGTTAGAGGTACAGGGTTAGGATTGACAATTGCAAAAGAAATAGTAGAGGCGCACGCTGGGGAAATCTGGTGTGAAAGTCATATAGATGTTGGAAGTACTTTTACCTTTACACTTCCACTAAAAGAGAAGGAGTGACTAAAAAAATGAAAGTATTAGTTGTTGACGACACAAAAAATATTAGGATGTTATTAACCACTTGTCTTGAACTTTATGGATATGAGGTAGTTACAGCTGTAGATGGTCTAGATGCATTAAATGCAATACAGACTTCTACTCCTGATTTAATTTTCCTTGATATTAAACTTCCTGAAATTAGTGGTACCGAAGTATTAAGAAGAATTAGGTCCTCGGGAATAATCACTCCTGTGGTAATAATGACAGCCTTTGCTACAGTTAAAAATGCTATTGAATGTACTAAACTTGGTGCTGTTGCTTATTTACAAAAACCATTTACTGCTGATAAAGTTAAAACTGTAATAAATGAGTTAATTAATCGTACTGCAAGTGTAGAAAATAGTACTGAGGTTAATATTAAAATTTGTAAAGCATTAATTGAAGATGGAGAATTAAATGAGTCCTACATCCTATTAAAAAAGCAACTAGCTATAGATCCTACCAATGGAGAAGTTTATTTCTTAATTGCTTTATTATATGATAAAAAAGGAAACAAAGAAGAAGCACATCGTTTTTATAATATTGCGAAGCAATTTCAATATTAGATAATAATAGGTACACACTAATTTAAAAGTGGAAAGGGTAGAATAACATTATGATAAAAACTATTAATAAACAAATTAGCAATAAATTTTTCATAGCTGTAATTTTAATTTTTATTTTTTCATTAATCGGTGTTTATGCTTATAGTACTATTAAAAATAATACTAAAGGCACCTTGACAGATATACTTGGAGGCAAATATGTTGGAGAGCTAAAAAATGGTGAAGAAAATGGACACGGTACTCTAACCTTTAGTAATGGAGATAAATATATTGGTGAATTTAAAGATGGTAAATTAAATGGCATGGGTTCTTTTACTTACGCAACTGGCTCTAAATATACTGGTAGATTTAAAGACAATAGATTAGATGGTCAAGGTGTATTTAATTATTCTAGTGGTGATAAATACACTGGAGAATTCAAAGAAGGAAAGCGAAGTGGTCAGGGTACTTATATATTTGTAAATGGAGATAAATATATTGGTGAATTTAAGGATGGTAAATTCCATGGACAAGGTACCTTAGTAACTAAGGATGCAAAAGAAAAAAAAGGTAATTGGGAGGAAGATAAATTTATTGAAAATTAGAAAATATATTATCTAGATACTTTATTATATGATAAAAAAGTGCAAAGGAGAATAAATTATGACAGAAACAAGTTTAATAGAAGGAACAAAGGCACCTGATTTCACCTTACCTGGTTCAGATAAAAATTCTCATTATCTGAGTGATTATAAATGGAAGAAGGTTATTCTATACTTTTACCCTAAAGATAATACTAGTGGATGTAGCATTGAGGCAGAAGCTTTTAGGGATAATAACCAAGTTCTTCAACTCAAAAATACAATTATACTTGGAGTTAGTAGAGACTCCCTAACTTCTCATGTTAAATTTATTGACAAACTAAATCTACCCTTTGTCCTACTTGCAGACACAGATGAAATAGTTTGTAATTTATACCAAGTTATAAAGGAAAAGAGTATGTATGGCAGAAAATTTATTGGAATAGAAAGAAGTACTTTTTTAATAGATGAGCAAGGAATCTTGCTGAAAATTTTTAGAAAAGTTAAGATTAAGGGACATATAGATTCTATATTAAATTTAATTTAGAAAATTAATTATAAATTAAAAACACCTAAGCAATTGCTTAGGTGTTTTTGGTGGCCAATCCAGGAATCGAACCAGGGACACGAGGATTTTCAGTCCTCTGCTCTACCGACTGAGCTAACTGGCCATGACCCGGCAACAACCTACTCTTCCACAGAGCTGCCCCTGCAGTACCATCGGCGCGATAAGGCTTAACCTTC
>JACMJL010000336.1 GCA_014380625.1 Clostridiaceae bacterium | reverse complement strand
TTCATTTTCTCCAACTTTTATTTCTGACATATATTATCCCTCCCTCCGCTAGCACAATTTAATAGCAAAATTAAATGCAGCTTAAAATGGGCTAAATAGCACATTAATTATTATACAATATCTTTCAATATACTGTCAACAATTTCATTATTTTATTGCTAACCCGGAGGCCAACCCAAACTCCTACCGCCCAAAATATGAAAATGTAAATGAGGAACAGTTTGCCCACCATCTGTTCCGCAATTATTTACAAGTCTATATCCAGTTTCAGCTATTTTATTTTCTGAAGCAATGTTTTTTGCTACTAGTAATATGTGTGAAAGAAGTTCTAAATCCTCTTTAGATACTTCATTTAAACTAGCTATATGCCTCTTAGGTATAATTATTATATGCACTGGTGCTTCAGGGTTAATATCCCTAAAAGCTAGTACCTTCTCATCTTCATACACCTTGTCACAGGGTATTTCTCTTCTTATTATCTTACAAAAGATACAATCTTCCATGTTGCTACCTCCTATTCGTTATTGATAATACCTAGGATATAATTATTCTCAATTCTATCTAAACTCACTTCTATTAACTTTCCACTAATATCATTTTTAGACATTGCAAATACTTTAATATAATTTTCAGTATATCCTGAAAATATATTTTCAAACTCATTAATTTTTTCTTCGAAAAGAACTTTTACATTTGTTCCAATAAATTTTCCCATAAACTCTTTTTCTAAATTATTATTTAATTGGATTAATCTTGTGCTTCTATTATCCTTTATAGTTCCATCTAGTTGACCCTTCATTTGAGCCGCTTTTGTACCTTCTCTTGGACTATATTTAAACACATGAATTTTAGAAAGTTTAATATCACTTAAAAATTTATAGGTACTTTCAAATTCATCCTCAGTTTCTCCTGGGAAACCTACTATAATATCAGTTGTAATAGACACATTTCTAATGTTTTTTCTTAATATATTGACAATTCCACTATATTCAGTTGGTGTATACCTTCTATTCATTCGTTTTAAAGTTTCTTCGCATCCACTTTGTAGTGATAAATGAAAGTGTGGACATAAATTTTTAAGACTAATAATTCTATCTACTACATCTGGGGTAAAAAAGGTTGGATCAATTGAACCTATCCTTATACGCTCTATGCCGGAGATTTTATCTACAGCCTCTATTATATCCACAAGGGTAATACTTTCTTTTAAATCCACCCCATAGGAAGCTGTATGTATACCTGAGAGTATTATTTCTTTAAAACCATTAGATGCAAGTTCCTTAACTTCTTCTATAATTTTTAAAGGGTCTTTACTGCAAACAGCACCCCTAGCAAAGGGAATCATACAGTAAGAACAAAATCTATTACAACCATCCTGAATTTTAAGGAATGCCCTAGTTTTGTCTTGGTATTCATCTATATTAAGATCCTCAAAAGTAGTATTCTTTAATACTTCCTCAACCTTAACTACTTTAATTCTCTCTTCTTTAAATCTATTCACCCAATAAACTATATCCCCTTTATTTCTAGTACCAAGGACCACGTCTACACCTTCTAATTTTGAGACTTCCTCAGGCGCTATTTGTGAGTAGCATCCTACTACTGCAATTACCGCTAAAGGATTTAATCTTCTACCTCTACTAATCATTTGCCTTGATTTTTTATCTCCCATATTAGTAACAGTACAAGTATTTATTACATATACATCTGCAAAAACAGCAAAATCTACAAGAGAATAGCCTTCTTTTAAAAATTTTTCAATCATAGCCTCAGATTCATACTGATTGACTCTGCAGCCTAAAGTGGCAAAAGCTACTTTCATTAGTTTACACCCCCCATGTCACCAAGTTCATACATTAATATACTTACTGCTACAAAACCCGCAGTTTCTGTCCTTAGTATTCTAGGACCAAGGGTTATTACATGAGCTCCAAGGGCTTTAAGTTTTTCAATTTCAGCTTCTTCGAACCCACCCTCAGGTCCTATTATTACAGCAACAGTTTTGATATTTATATCACGTATTTCCTTGATCATAGCTTTAATTCCCTTACCTTCTTCATTTTCATAAGGTACAACAATTAAATCTATTCCCTTTAACTGAGATAATAATTCTTCAAATTCTATTGGGGTTTCAATAATTGGAATTAAACTTCGTTTAGATTGTTTGCAGGCTTCTAGTGCAATCCGTCTCCATCTATCAGTCTTTCTAAACTCTCCAAGTTCACTTTTTACAACTACCCTATCTGTTATAATGGGCGTAATTTTTTTTACCCCAAGTTCTGTTGCCTTCTGAACTATTAAATCCATTTTTGCTGATTTAGGTAACCCCTGATAAAGGTTTAATTGAAGTGGGCTTTCATTATTTAAATCTATCTCTTCAATAAGCTTAACAGTAACCTGGGTCTTGTTAATATCTACAATTTCACCAATATACTCTTTGCCCATACAGTCATTAATACTAATCTTATCTCCTGAGTCTAATCTAAGCACTCTATACATGTGTTTTACATCTTCACCTTGAATTTTCACACTATCAATAGTAAAACTATCTCTAGCCACAAAAAATTTATGCATACTACTAACTCCTTTTAAATTACATAGATTTTGAAACTATGCAAACCCAATCTTCCTGAATATTAACTTCCACAATTTCAAAACCACATTCCATTAATTTATTTTCAACATCCTTACTTCTTTCCCCAATAATACCCGAAGCTATAAAAAGACCTCCTGGCAATATAAATTTTTTCACTTCTGAGGTTAAAAATATTATTACATCTGCAATAATATTTGCTACTACTATATCCGCTTTGCCGTCTACAACCTCCATTAAATTGCCTAAAAAGATTTCAATATTGTCTAAATTATTAAACAGAACATTTTCTTTAGCACAACTAACTGCAACAGGATCAAGGTCCACCCCTACTACTCTCTTGGCCTTAAGTTTTGCAGCAGAAATAGAAAGTATACCTGAACCAGTTCCTATATCAAAAACGGTGCTATCTTTAGTTACGTATTTTTCTAGAGCCTCTACACACATATAAGTGGTAGCATGTGTTCCTGTTCCAAAGGCCATACCAGGATCCATTTCAATTATAATATCCTCGTCATTTTTATCATAATCTTCCCAAATAGGCTTTATAACTATGTTTTTTCCGATTTTTACTGGCTTATAATACTTCTTCCATGCACTTTCCCATTGCTCTTCATACACCTGATTTGAAGTTACTTTACCCTCTCCAATTTCGATACCAAATCCCCTTAAATCCATAAGTTTCTCTTCAATAATTTTTTTTGTACCTTCAATATCCTCTTCAGGAGTAAAATATGCTTTTACTACAGCTGCTTTATCTCCATATTCAAACACATTAATATCCGCAAAATCCCAAGTCAAAGGACCTGCTTCTCTTGTCAACATATCATTTGGGTCTTCGATGGAGACACCCTTAATTCCTAAACTGTAAAATATTCCCGATACTGGTTCTAAAGCTTCACTAAGTGTAACTACCTTTATTTCAATCCATTCACCCTTCATATTAAATCATCCTCCGAATTTTATTTTAAACCTGCTACATAGAAAGAACTTCGTCTACTTTTTTACAAGCAAACGAAGTCAAGAATTATTTTAAACTATCTTTAATATCTTCTTTTAAATCTTTCAATTTATCCTTAAGAGACTTCTTGCCTTCTTCAACAGGAATTTCTCCGCCAGCTTCCATATATAGTTTTAAGGCTTCTTTCTGCCTTTCATTTAATACCTTAGGAATATCAACTATTACATTTACAAATTGATCGCCTCTACCATAACTATTTAGCTTTGGAACCCCCTTAGCTTTCAATCTAAATTTAGTTCCAGATTGAGTTCCAGCTGGTATCTTATAGGATACATCTCCATCTACAGTTGGAACTTTTATATCAGTTCCTAAAGTAGCTTTTGCAAAGGTAATATGAGTATCCATATTTATATCGAAACCGTTTCTTTTAAACACCGGATGGTTCGCAACTTTAATATTTACATAAAGATCTCCAGAAGGACCGCCGTTTGCACCAGCCTCTCCCTTGCCTCTAAGCGGAAGAACATTGCCATTATCCACACCTGCAGGCATTGTAACAGGAATCTTTATCTGTTTTCTTTCCTTACCTTTTCCGTGACATCTATGGCATGGCTCTGAAATTATCTTTCCATTTCCAGTACATTTATCACAGGTCGCCATAGTTACAAAACTTCCTAGAGGAGTATTCCTTTGTACTCTAATTTGACCAGTACCACCACATTTATCACAGGTTTTTGGAGAAGTACCTACCTTTGCTCCTGAACCATGACACTCCTCACAGTTCTCGCTTCTAGTAATCGATACTTCTTTTTCTACTCCAAATACTGCCTCTTCAAAAGTTAGATTAAGATTATACTCAAGATCTGCTCCTTTAGCTGGACCGTTCCTCCTGTTTTTACCAGAAAATCCACCCCCAAAGAAAGACTCAAATATATCTCCAAAACCACCCATCTCAGAAAAATCAAAACCTCCATCAAAGCCACCTTGTCCATTGTTATCCACATGACCAAACTGATCGTATTGAGATTTTTTCTGAGGATCAGATAAAACCTGATAAGCTTCATTTACTTCTTTAAACTTTTCTTCAGCTTCTTTGTTATCTTTATTTCTATCGGGATGATATTGAAGCGCCATCTTTCTAAAAGCTTTTTTTATATCATCTTCACTTGCACCCTTTTCAAGTCCAAGCAATTCATAATAATCTTTTTTAGCCAAACTTTTTCACCACCTAATTTTAACTTAAATTAAGGGAAGAGTAAGTACCCCTCCCTAATCTATTATACATAATATTTGAATTATGTCATTAATTAATTATTTTTATTTATTTATGCTCTTCAAAATCAGCATCTACTGCATCATCATTTGGTGCACCACTTGCATTTTCTGAACCTTGAGCTCCTTCAGCGCCTTCTGCATCAGCTGTTGCTTGGTATATCTTTGAAGATACAGCATAGAATGCTTCAGTTAGTTCTTCAGTAGCCTTCTTAATTGCCTCTAAATCTTCTCCATCTTTTACTGCATTTACTGCTGCAACCTTTGCTTCAATGTTAGTCTTATCTTCTGCTGAAACTTTATCACCAAGTTCTTTTAATGAATTTTCTGTCTGGTATACAACTTGGTCAGCATTGTTTTTAATCTCTATTGCTTCTTTTCTTTTAAGATCTTCTTCTGCATGCTTTTCAGCCTCTTTAACAGCTGCATCTATTTCAGCATCTGTAAGATTTGTTGAAGCTGTTATTGTAATATTAGCTTCTTTACCTGTTCCTTTATCCTTTGCAACAACATTAACTATACCATTAGCATCGATATCAAAAGTTACTTCTATTTGAGGAATTCCTCTTCTTGCAGAAGCTATTCCTGAAAGAGTAAACCTTCCTAAGGTTTTATTATCTGAAGCTAACTTTCTTTCACCTTGAACAACATGAATTTCAACTGAAGTCTGACCATCTGCTGCTGTTGAGAATATTTGACTCTTTTTAGTTGGAATAGTTGTATTTCTTTCAATTAAAGATGTTGCTATTCCTCCCATTGTCTCAATTCCAAGTGTTAATGGAGTTACATCAAGTAATAATATATCCTTAACATCACCAGTTAAAACACCAGCTTGAATTGCTGCTCCAACCGCAACACATTCATCAGGATTTACTCCTTTTGATGGTTCTTTACCTGTAAATTCTCTTACTGCATCAATAACAGCAGGTATTCTTGT
>JACMJL010000335.1 GCA_014380625.1 Clostridiaceae bacterium | reverse complement strand
GGTAGTAAACCTCTCAGAAGCACTTTGCAATGAATTCGATAGGGCACTTAATGAAGATTGCAAAAAAAGAAGTGAATTTATTAGAGATGCTATAATATTATATATAGAGGAGAAAAAAAGATTGAGCGAAATGGAAGAAATAGCAATTGGATATTCGGAAATGGCTCAATTGAATATAGAACTATCTGAAATAGGTTTTGTTAATGATATGAGAGAATTAAAAGAATATGAAGCTAAGCTTTCGGAGAGTGATTTGCCCAATGACGACGATGGTGAAAAGAGGAGATATATTCTATGCTGATTTAAGTCCAGTAGTTGGCTCTGAGCAGGGTGGAATTAGACCGGTAATCATTATCCAAAATGATATCGGTAATAAATATAGTCCAACTATTATAGTTGCTGCTATTACTTCACAGATAAATAAGGCAAAACTCCCAACTCATGTAGAGATTTCTTCTGAAGAATATGGACTCAATAAGGATTCTGTAGTTTTGCTTGAACAAATACGTACAGTGGATAAAAAAAGACTCAAAGAAAAAATAGGTCATATGACAGAAAAAGATATACAAAAGGTAGATGACGCACTTTTGATAAGTATGGGATTATAAATCACTAAAATTCAAGGGGAGGGAATTCTCCCCTTTTATTTTTGCAATTTACAAAATAGGGTGATTTTGGGAAAGATATTTGGTATAATTGATTTATATGTTTAATAAATTAGAAATTGATTTTAATGGGGAGTAATTATGAAAAAATTTAAAGAATATTTATTAATAACTATCGGTTTTTTAATTGTAGCCATTTCAGCAGAATTTTTTCTAGTTCCTAATGATATTGCTGGTGGAGGGGTCATGGGTATAGCCATGATTATTTATAATTTTACTAGTCCGATAATACCTCAACTTTCTGTAGGGTTAATGATGCTAATTATGAACATGATTCTTTTCGTGGTTGCCATAATTTTTATAGGTGGTAAATTCGGTGGAAAAACAATATATTCAAGCTTGGGCTTGTCAGGTTCCTTGTGGATAATCGATAGAATGGTTACTCCAGGTACCGCAATAACCAACAATTTATTTCTTGCTACCATATTTGGCACACTTATTTCTGGAGTAGGAATGGGTATTGTGTTTAATCAAAATGCATCCACTGGCGGGACAGATATATTAGCTAAAATACTTCATAAATTTTTTCATCTTGATATAGGTAAATCACTTTTGGTTGTTGATTTTATTGTAACTATTTTTGGAGGACTTACTTTTGGTGCTGAGAGGGGGATGTATGCGCTACTCTGTGTAATAGTTAATGGTTTCGTAATTGATAATGTAATTGAAGGCATTAATTTATGTAAGCAAATTATGGTGGTAAGTACTAAGAATGAGATGATAAAGACCTATATAATAGAGAACTTAGGGAGAGGGTGCACCCTTTTACAAGGTATGGGTGGTTTCACAGGAGAAAATACCTTTATTTTATATACTGTTCTAAATCGTAGGGAATTTATAAAGCTAAGAAACTTTATAAAAGAAGTAGACCCTAAGGCGTTTATCACAGTAACAAATGCTCATGAGGTTTTAGGAGAAGGCTTTAAAGATATAATTGATGACTAAGCTACTGTAAAAAATTACATGCTTCGAAATTAGTTGTTAATAGATACTTAACAAATTTATGTGGTATAATACAAAAGTGTTATACTATTTGTATTTACGGGACACGAAATAAAAAGGTTGTTAGGAGATTTAGATATGATTGAATTCAAAAATGTAACTAAAATATATAACAATAACGTTTATGCCCTTTCAGGAGTAAATCTATACATTGAAAAAGGGGAATTTATGTTTTTAGTTGGACCTAGTGGTGCAGGAAAATCTACATTAATAAAAATGCTTTTAAAAGAAGTAGACCCTACATCTGGAAAACTTATAATAAATGGCACGGATTTAAGTTCGCTTAGAAGAAAAGAAATCCCTTACTATAGAAGAAAAATAGGAATGGTTTTTCAGGATTTTAGACTGATTCCAACCTTAAGTGTATATGAAAATGTTGCATTTGCAATGAGAGTTGTTGAGGCTCCATATAGAGAAATAAGAAAAAAAGTTCCAATGGTACTTTCCTTGGTGGGTCTGTCAAAAAAATATAAAGATTTTCCAACTGAACTTTCTGGTGGAGAACAACAGAGAATTGCTTTAGCTAGAGCCATAGTTAATAATCCAGCTATCTTAATAGCTGACGAGCCTACCGGAAACTTGGATCCTGAAACTGCGTCAGGAATAATGGAGATTTTAAAAGATATCAATAATGCAGGCACTACAATATTGATGGGAACCCATGCAAAAGATATTGTTGATATAATGAAAAAAAGAGTTGTTGCCATTGAAAAAGGTATTGTTATTAGAGACGAGCAGAGGGGGAAATACGGATATGAAGATTAGTTCAGTAGAAAATTCATTTATTGATGCTTTAAAAAGTTTAAAAAGGAATAGAAGTCTTAGCTTTGCTTCTATAGCAACAGTGGCTGCCACTTTATTTATATTCGGAGTTTTTCTATTACTACAAGTTAATCTTAACGCTGGTGTACAAGGAGTTCAATCTGAGCTTGAAGTAAGGGTAACCATGGGGAAGAAAATTACCTCAGACCAACAATCTACATTAGAGGCTACTTTGAAAAACATGACAGGCGTAAAGTCTGTTACTTTAGAAACCAAAGAAGAGGCCTTAGTGAATTTTAAAAAACGTTATGGTGAAAGATTATCTCAAGGGCTTGATAAAAGTAATCCACTTCCCTATACATTTATAATTAAGGTGAATCAACCTGAAGTTATTGCAGATGTAGTTAAAAACTCACAAGGCTTGCCAGGAGTTGAGGATGTAAGTGATGGTAAAGAAATTGTTAAAACAGTTATGACTATAACTAGAACAATTAAACTAACAGGTCTCGGAATATTTCTTATTTTGATTGCAGTTTCTTTCTTCTTAATTGGAAACACAATTAAACTAACAGTTTTTTCAAGGAGAAGAGAAATTGGAATAATGAAATATATTGGTGCAACAGACTGGTTCATTAGAGCACCATTTATAATTGAAGGGGTTTTGCTAGGAGTTTTTGGAGCAATTTTATCTGATCTATTACTTTATTTTCTGTATAGTGTTATTGTTTCTAAAACCGGTGCCGGAAATTCTTTGCAGTTAATTAGCGCTCAATATGTTTCGAGTACATTATTATTTCAATTTCTTCTTATAGGAAGTTTTATAGGATGTTTAGGAAGTGTATTTGCAGTTAGGAAATTTCTTGTTGTTTAAGGTATCTTTAAAAAGTGAATAAATATAGACAGAAACATACCCCTGCATAAGCTATATGCAGGGGGTTTTATTTTGAAAAAAATATGGGAATACAGTATGATATAAAGTAAGGACAAATTTATTAATGAGGAAGAGGATAAAATGGAATTACTAGAATTAAAAAAAGTTTCGTATATTAGTAAAGGTAAATACATATTAAAGGATATATCACTTAAAATTAAAAAAGGTGATTTTATTTCTGTAGTTGGCGCATCCGGAAGTGGGAAAAGTACCTTATTTAAGATTTGTAGCCATTTGCTAAGTCAATCAGAGGGTGAAATAGTGTATAAAAACAAAAATGCAGATGAGTATGACCCAATTAAGTTTAGAAAAGAAATAAGTTATTGTTTTCAAACTCCATATTTATTCGGAGATAAAGTCATAGATAATATTTTATTCCCATTTATAATTAGAAATAAAGAAATTGATATGAGTAGAGTAAAGGAATTATTCTTCTTATTTAATCTAAGTGAAGATTTTTTAAATATGCAGGTTGAAAACCTTTCCGGAGGAGAAAAACAGAGGATTGCTTTAATTAGAGCTTTATTATTTGAACCAGTAATATTGTTGTTAGATGAAATAACCTCAGCCCTGGATTCTGAAAATGTTTTTTTAGTTG
This sequence comes from Clostridiaceae bacterium, assembly GCA_014380625.1. Classification (GTDB taxonomy): domain Bacteria; phylum Bacillota; class Clostridia; order Clostridiales; family Clostridiaceae; genus JACMJL01. The sequence goes on along the minus strand of JACMJL010000335.1, from coordinate 30,629 downwards.
AAAATGTTATACAGGCTTTAAATAATAAAGGAATGACAATCATGTGGATTACTCATAATAAAGAGCAAAGTAAGAAATATGCAAATAAGTTACTTGTTCTAGAAGTAGGTGAAATAAAAGCATTGGAGATGTTAAAATGAACATAACATCTTTACTAGTAGCCTCCTCCTTAGTATTAATATCACTTCTCTTTTCATATTATCAAAAGTTAAAACTTGAAAAAGAAATAATTATTGGAATTATAAGAGCTATAGTTCAACTAGTACTTGTAGGTTATATGCTTAATTATATTTTCGGACTGCAAAACCCGATTTTTACTTCTCTACTTTTATTATTTATGACCTTTAATGCAGCCATGAATGCAGCCAAAAGAGGAAAAGAAATTAAAAATGGGCTCTTGATATCTTTTTTAGCTATATTTTTAGGGGCTTTTATTACACTATCAATATTAGTGCTTTCAGGTGCAATAAAATATAAAGCATATCAAATGATACCTGTGGGTGGAATGATAATCAGTAATGCTATGGTAGCTCTTGGACTTTGTTATAGGCAGATGATTGCAGATTATAAAAATAAGAGGGAAGAGGTAGAAACAAAATTATCGCTTGGAGCAAATGTGCTGGAAGCCTCAAAAGAAATTATTAGAGAGTCAATTAAAACTGGTATGTTACCTACAATTGATTCTACAAAGACTTTAGGAATTGTTTCACTCCCAGGGATGATGACAGGTTTAATTTTAGCAGGAAAATCTCCTATTGATGCAATTAGATTTCAAATAATGGTAACGTTTATGCTGTTATCAACAACATCTATAGCGTCCTTGGTGGCCTGTTACTTAGCTTATGGCAAATTTTTTAACAAAAGAAAACAACTAACGAGTTGATTAGGTATCTTAAATAAAATAACAAGTCAACGGTCCTAGGGTATTGCAATTTAATTTTTAGTGATATAATTATAAAATGTTAAGGAAATAAGAGTAAAGATTTGAGAGGTGGATCTAAGTTGAGTAAAAAGAAATGGATAATACCAGGTATTGCTATACTTTTGGTAACTAATATAGTATCAGCATATATTGGAAGCACAAAATTATTATCATTACCCAATGGACGGATAGTAACACGTCAAGAGGTTGTACAATTTCAAAAAATATTTCAAATAAAGGATCAATTGCATAAGTATTATGCTTTAGGTGACGTAAAAGATGATGTTTTGGCTGATGGAGCTGTAAAGGGCATGACTGCTTCCTTGCAGGATCCATATACCGTTTTTATGAACAAAAAGGATAATGATTCTTTTAATACAATGATGCAAGGAGTATATTCAGGAGTAGGAATTGTAGTTGAGGCAAAAGAAGATAACATAGTAGTTGTATCCACCTTTGATGAATCTCCAGCTAAAAAGGGTGGGGTGCTACCTAATGATTTGATTGTAAAGGTAGATGGGAAAGATGTTTCAGGAAAGAATTTAGATGCTGCAATTACCATGATTAAAGGTAAGGACGGTACGAAAGTTACTCTTTCATTTTATAGGGAAGGTAAAGGTTTGTTTGATGTAGAGCTTATTAGACAGAAGATAACAACTCCTAATATTAAAGTAGAAATATTAAATAATAATATTGGCTACATCCAAATGGCTATGTTTGATGCACATACAGGTAAAGAATTTAGTAACAAACTAGCAGAATTAAAGTCAAAGGGTATTAAGGGACTAGTGTTAGACCTACGACAAAATGGTGGGGGGTATCTTGATCAGTGTGTGGAAGTAACCTCGAATTTTGTTAAAAAAGATGATACTATTGTGTATACAATTGATAAAAATGATAAAAAGCAAATTGAAAAATCTATTGGTGGTATTGGATACGGAATGAAACTAGTTGTTTTAGTTGATGGGAGTACTGCCAGTGCATCAGAGGTGTTTTCTGGTGCAATAAGAGATTATAAAGCTGGTACAATAGTTGGAACAAAGACCTTCGGAAAGGGTATAGTTCAAACCACTATACCAGATAGAATTGATGGATCAGCTTTAAAGGTTACAATTTCAAAGTACTTTTCACCTTTAGGGATAAATATTAATAAGTTAGGAATTACTCCAGATATTATAATTGAAGACCCTGATGCCATAAAGTATAAGGGTGATATCAATAAGGATCATCAATTACAAAAAGCTGTTGAAATAATGAAAGATAAAATCAAGTAGAAATTGAGGGGGAATTCAGAGCCTATGGATATTGCGTTAAATACTATCAGAGGAATCGCATTTATTATAACGCAGCCCATTATTATATTGGGGATGATAGTGTTTGCTTTGGTATTTTATAAACAAAATAAGAAAACCGTGGTTATGCAAAAAATGATTATTGGGGAGCCTTTAAACTCTCCTTTTGAATTAACTATTTCTCAAATAGTAATAGGGATACTAGCAGGTGTTATAGGTAGTGTTATTCTATCATACCTAGGGGTTATGTTTGATGAACATTCGGCAATAGGCCTTATTTTCTTAGTATCTTTATTATTAATGTTTATAAATCCAAGATATATATGCTTTTCATATTCTGGTGCAATTATTGGATTTATAAGTGTAGGTTTAAATGAGATTGCTACTTTAAACAAAGGAGTAGTTCTAAATTTTTTTGGTCAAACAATTAATCTTTCTAATATTGATATTTTAAAAATTGATGTAGTGTCACTAATGACCTTAGTAGGTGTATTGCACATTATTGAAGGGTTACTAGTTTTAATTGACGGAAAAAAAGGATCTATTCCTGTATTTACAAATAAAGATGGTAATATTATTGGAGGTTTTGCTTTAAAAAGGTATTGGCTACTACCCATTACTATAATGGTTTTGGGTGCTACTTCGAGAATAACTGGTACTGGAAATGGGATATCTATAGCTACCCCTGAGGGGTGGCCCTTCATTAATTCAGGATTTTCTTTAGCTGCTATTAATGCGGGTATAATAAGTATACTTCCTCTTTTCGCAGGAGTAGGCTATAATAGCATAACTTTTACAAAGAATAAAACCCAGAAAACTCTAATTTCAGGAGGAATGATTTTTTCTTTTGGCTTGTTACTAACATTGGTAGCACAATTTGGAAATAATAATTTCTTAACAAAACTTTTAGTAATTGTTTTTGCACCTTTGGCCCACGAGGGCATGTTGCGTTTAAATAAATATATTGAAAATAAAGGTGAAATAAAATATATAAGCTCAGCTGATAGCATAATGGTATTAGATGTTGCACCAAATACCCCCGCAGAGGAAATGGGAATCAAAAGCGGTGATAAAATAATTGAAATAAACAATAGAAAAATTGAAAGTGAAGAGCAAATTATAAGCATTATGACTGGTACCTCAAATTTTTTCTGGTTTAAAATTAAAAAGCCTTCTGGAGAAGTTAAAGAGGTTCATTATAACAAGATGAATCCAGGGAAAAGACTAGGCTTGATTTTTGTGCCGCTAGGGGTTCCAAAGGATAGTGTAGTGGTTAAATTTGATGAAACTAAGTTTAGTGATGTATTAAACAAAATAAAAAATAAAAAAGATGAATAACAAGGGGACGGGGTTATTGACACTTTAGTGTCAATAACCCCGTCCCCTTGTTATAAAATATTTTACATAAGTTTTGACAATAATATATAATGGATATATTGACAAAAGCTAAGGTTAGCTTTAAAATTATTTTAGCGAACAAATGTTTGATGGAGTTGATATAATGAATAAATTTAAGCTTGTTTCAAAATTTAAACCCACAGGAGATCAGCCTCAGGCTATAGATAGTCTTGTGAAGGGTATAAATAATAATGAAAAATTTCAGACCTTACTAGGTGTTACAGGATCGGGTAAAACCTTTACTATGGCAAATATCATTCAAAAAACCCAAAGGCCGACCCTTGTACTTGCACACAACAAAACTCTCGCAGCACAGTTATGTTCTGAATTCAGAGATTTTTTTCCTGAAAATTCAGTGGAATACTTTGTTTCATATTATGATTATTATCAACCAGAAGCTTACGTGCCACAGACAGATACATTTATTGACAAAGATGCATCCATTAACGATGATATAGATAAACTAAGGCATTCTGCTACAGCTGCTCTTTTAGAACGAAGAGATGTAATTATTGTGTCATCAGTATCTTGTATCTATGGTTTAGGGAACCCAGAAGAATATAAAAAGTTGATGATTTCCTTAAGAGTTGGCATGGAGAAAGATAGAGACCAAGTTATAAGAGAGTTAATTGCAATTCAATATGAAAGAAATGAAATAGATTTTTCTAGGTGTACCTTTAGAGTAAGAGGAGATACTTTAGATATAGTGCCTGCTTCTTACAGTAATAAAGCCATCAGGGTGCAATTCTTTGGGGATGAGATTGAATCTTTAAAAGAGTTTGATGTACTTACAGGAGAAATAATTGGAACAACAAAACATGTATCTATTTTTCCTGCTTCTCATCATGCAACCTCACCAGAAAGAATGGAGACAGCAATTAAGATTATTGAAACTGAACTTGAGGAGAGGCTAAGAGAACTTACTTCACAGGATAAGTTGTTAGAAGCTCAAAGACTAAAACAAAGAACTAACTTTGATATTGAAATGATGAGAGAGGTTGGTTATTGTAGTGGTATTGAAAATTATTCTAGAATAATGGATGGTAGACATCCAGGAGATCCACCTTATACTTTAATAGATTATTTTCCAAAGGACTTTCTATTGTTTATTGATGAAAGTCATGTAACTACCTCTCAGGTTAGAGCAATGTATGCTGGAGATAGATCTAGGAAACAAACCTTAGTAGATTATGGATTTCGATTACCTTCAGCCTTTGATAATAGACCTCTTAAGTTTCCTGAGTTTGAGGGTAAGATGAATCAAGTGTTATTTGTAAGTGCAACTCCTGCAATTTATGAAGCTGAACACTCTACAAATGTAGCAGAACAGATAATTAGGCCAACAGGACTTTTGGACCCTGAAATCCAGGTAATGCCTATTAAAGGTCAAATTGAAGATTTATTTGGAAGGATAAATGATACAATAAATAAGGGCTTTAGAGTTTTAGTTACAACTATGACAAAAAGAATGGCAGAGGACCTAACTAAATATTTTAAAGAGATGAATGTGAAAATAAATTATTTACACTCAGATATAGACACAATTGAAAGAATGAAGATAATTAGAGATCTTAGAAAAGGTGTCTATGACGTATTAGTAGGAATTAATCTATTAAGAGAAGGCCTTGATATTCCTGAGGTAGCATTAGTTGCAATTCTTGATGCGGATAAAGAAGGTTTCTTAAGATCAGAAACTTCTCTTATTCAGACCATTGGAAGAGCAGCAAGAAACTCTGAAAGTAAGGTAATTATGTATGCTGATAATATGACTAAGTCTATGAATAAGGCAATTGGCGAAACTAATAGAAGAAGAGCAATTCAAAGTGAGTATAATGAGAAACATGGAATAACGCCAACCACTGTTATAAAGGATATTAGAGAGGTGATTGAGGCAACTAAGATTGCTGAAGCAGAGGGCGAATATGATACCCTGGAAGCCGCAATGGAGGCAGATAAAGGTAATATTGAAAAGCAGATTAAAAAGTATGAAGCTGAAATGAGACAGGCAGCTAAGGATTTACAATTCGAGAGGGCTGGACAGATTAGAGACATTCTTATAAAACTACAAAAACGCTTGAAATAACAGATATAGTTTGGAGGAAGAGTATTGAAAAACAAAATCGTGATTAAAGGTGCAAAGGTCCATAATTTAAAAAATATAAGTTTAGAAATCCCCAGAGATAAATTAATAGTGTTTACCGGACTATCAGGTTCAGGAAAGTCATCCTTAGCTTTTGATACCCTATATGCAGAAGGTCAAAGAAGATATATGGAGTCCCTTTCTTCCTATGCAAGACAATTTTTAGGTCAGATGGATAAACCTGATGTGGAGTATATTGAGGGGCTTTCACCTGCAATTTCTATAGATCAAAAGACTACCAATAGAAACCCAAGATCAACTGTTGGTACTGTAACAGAAATATATGATTATCTAAGATTATTATATGCAAGGATCGGAGTACCCCATTGTCCTGAATGTGGGAAGGTAATCACCCAGCAGACCATAGATCAAATGGTGGATAAAGTAATGGAGCTACCGGAGAAAACTAAACTTCAAATCCTAGCGCCCTTAGTTCATGATCGAAAAGGTGAACATGTAAAACTTCTAGATAATATTAAGAAAAACGGATACGTTAGGGCTAGAATCGATGGAGAAATATTAGAAATTGAAGACGATATAAAACTTGAAAAAAACATTAAACATACCATTGAGGCTGTAGTAGATAGACTAGTATTGAAGGCTGGTGTTAAAAGTAGATTATCAGATTCCCTTGAAACCGCTCTTAAATTATCAGAGGGCACAGTTATAATTAATGTGGTGGAAGGTGAGGACATACTTTTTAGCGAAAAGTTTGCGTGCCCAGACTGTGGAATAAGCATGGAAGAACTTTCTCCTAGGACCTTTTCCTTTAATGCTCCTTTTGGAAAATGCGATACCTGTGATGGACTTGGAACCCTAATGGAAATAGATGAAAATTTAGTAATACCTGATAGAGGTAAGAGTATCACGGATGGTGCCATTATCCCTTGGGGAGCGGGGTCTTTAAAGGATGACTCCTGGACTTTTAGTATTTTGAAGGGATTATCCAAGCATTATAAGTTTAAGCTTGAAACCCCTATTGCAAAATTACCTGAAAGTATTGTAAAGATGTTACTTTATGGTACTGATGGAGAAAAGATTAAAGTTAAATATGAAAGAGAAAATGGTAGCATGGACTTTAATCATAATTATGAAGGAGTTATAAATAATTTAAGAAGAAGATATATGGAAACAAATTCGGATTATATGAAGGCAGATATAGAAGGTTATATGACTAATAATCCTTGCCCAAAATGTAAAGGAGCAAGACTTAGACCTGAAGTGTTAGCGGTTACCGTTGGAGATAAAAATATTTATGAGTTTTGCAAAATGGCAATTAGAGATGAATTAGAATTTATTGAAGGTCTAAAGCTTTCAGAAAAGGATTTAATTATTAGCAACCAGGTTTATAAAGAAATTAAAAGTAGATTAAGATTCCTAATAGATGTAGGCTTAGATTATATAAACCTATCTAGAACAGCAGGTACACTTTCAGGTGGGGAAGCTCAGAGAATAAGACTAGCTACACAGATTGGATCAAGTTTAGTAGGGGTTTTGTATATTTTAGATGAGCCTAGCATAGGCTTACATCAGAGGGATAATGATAAGTTGATAACCACCCTTAAACATTTAAGGGATATTGGAAATACTCTTATTGTAGTGGAACATGATGAGGATACCATGAAGGCTGCTGATTTTATTGTGGATATTGGACCTGGCGCAGGAGAACATGGTGGAGAAGTAATAGTTGCAGGTACTTATAATGAGGTATTAAAATGTAAAAAGTCTATTACAGGTCAGTATCTATCAGGTAAGAAGTTTGTAGCACTTCCAAGTACCAGACGACCTCACAATGGCAAAAGTATTGTGGTGCATGGTGCAAAAGAAAATAATCTTAAAAATATTGATGTTGAATTTCCTCTTGGATTATTTACTTGTGTAACCGGCGTTTCTGGTTCTGGAAAAAGTACTTTAGTTAATGAGATATTATATAAAGGTCTTCACAAAAAACTAAATAATTCTAAAATTAATCCTGGCCTTCATAAAGAAATTTTGGGTAGTGAAAATATTGATAAAATAATTGATATTGATCAAAGTCCTATAGGCAGAACTCCCAGATCAAATCCAGCTACTTATACTGGTGTATTTGACATTATTAGAGAACTTTTTACCAGCACTAATGAAGCAAAAATCAGAGGATATAAGGTAGGACGGTTTAGTTTTAATGTTAAAGGGGGACGCTGTGAGGCTTGTAGCGGAGACGGAATAATTAAAATTGAGATGCAATTTTTATCTGATGTATATGTGCCTTGTGAAGTTTGTAAGGGGAAAAGGTATAACCGAGAGACACTAGAGGTAAAATACAAAAATAAAAATATAGATGACGTGTTAAATATGACTGTAGAAGAAGCATTAGGCTACTTTGAAAATATACCAAGAATAAATAATAAGCTAACCACACTTATGGATGTTGGGTTAGGGTATGTTAGGCTTGGTCAACCTTCAACACAGCTTTCTGGTGGAGAGGCTCAAAGAATTAAATTGGCTTTTGAACTTTCAAAAAGAAGTACGGGTAAGACGCTTTATATATTAGATGAACCTACTACAGGACTACACATTGATGATGTAAATAGACTTATAAAAATACTTCAAAGACTTGTAGAAGCTGGAAACACTGTGATAGTTATTGAACATAACTTAGATGTTATTAAATGTGCAGATTATTTGATAGACCTAGGACCTGAAGGTGGAGAAAAGGGAGGTCAAATTCTATGTAAGGGTACTCCAGAAGAAATATCAGCTAACGATAATTCATATACGGGACAATATCTTAAAAAAATGTTATAATTTACATTAGACTAGCATAACATAAATATGCTAGTCTTCTGTATCCAGAGATAAATTAAAAAGGGTGTGAAGAAAATGGTTTTGCTTGGATTTATAATGAAAATTGCAATTATTGGAGTAGTTTATATTATAATATTTGTTGCTCTAAGGATAATGTATAAGGACATAAAAAATGGCGGTAAGAAGAAGGTGAAAAAAGAGCCTTTCGGTCTTGAGATCATAAAACCTGGTAAGAATTCTAATCTAAAAAGTGGAGGAGTAATTCCTATTCAAAATAATATAACTATTGGAAGGAAAGAGGATAACATGGTAGTTTTAAACGACGAGTATGTTTCAGGCCATCATGCTAGGATTTATATTAAGAATACAGACTATTTTCTTGAAGATATGAACAGTACAAATGGAACTAGGCTTAATTCAAATAAGCTGGTAGGTAAGAGTATTATTAAAAAAGGTGATACAATTAGCATCGGAACCTCAGAATTTAAAGTAATAGGTTAAGTAAGGAGTTGAGGATATTTTGAGTAGTGTATTTGATGAGAGAAGACTTTTAGCCGTAACTTATTTATTGGTGGGTATATGCTTTGGAAATTTATATTTACTTAAACAGCCTCACGACGTTAGTGCCTTAATTGTTGGTGGAATAATTTGCATATTGATAGGATACTCACATTTCATTATAAGAAAATTCTTCCCGGATGGGGATAAATATATCTTGATTTTCGCATGTATTCTTTCTGTTTTTGGGTTAGTAATGTTATACAGGTTACAGCCTTCCTTAGCTATAAAACAAATCATTTTTATTACAGTAGGCATAGCTGCCTTTATTATTATTGTTGTGTTATTACCTGATTTAAAAACCTTCGAAAATTATACCTATGTGTATATGGTTATACTTTTAATATTAATGGCATCTGGTTCAATGCTTGGAGATGAGGTAAATGGTTCAAAAAATTGGATTTTTATAGCAGGTTATGGCTTTCAGCCTTCTGAATTCGGTAAGTTATTTTTGGTGGCATACTTATCCTCTGCTTTTAGAAAATATGAAAATCATAAAAATTTAATTGAGCCCGCTTTAGTTGTATTATTTTGTTTAGGTTTTCTTGTCTTACAAAAGGATCTAGGTTCAGCCCTTATGTTTTTCTCTATTTCTATTACTATGCTTTATATAGCTACTTCAAAGTCGAAATACATATGGGCCTGTGCAATTTTATTTGTTATTGGATGCATTGTTAGTTATAAGCTTTTTGGTCACGTAAGATTAAGATTTATGATATGGCATGATCTATGGAAGTATGCTAATAATGAAAGTTATCAAGTAGTTCAATCTTTATTTGCCATTGCATCAGGGGGTCTATTCGGTTCAGGACTAGGATTAGGATACCCTAAATTTGTACCAGTTAGAACAACAGATTTTATTTTTTCTGCTATTTGTGAAGAAATGGGAATATTGGTTGGGCTAGGAATAATTATTTTGCAGTTTTTATTGTTTTATAGATGTATGAGGGCTGCGGTTTTTATGGAAAATAAGTTTTCAAGACTCGTTGCTGTGGGTTATGGAACTATGTTCGCATCCCAAGTCCTTGTTATTGTTGGAGGGGTTATAAATATGATTCCACTTACAGGTATAACCCTTCCGTTGGTAAGTTATGGAGGGAGCTCAGTTTTAATAAGCTTTTGTGCCCTAGGCATCGTTCAAAAAATTTCTGAGGAAGGTAATAGTTATGAATGATATTTCAAATAATATAAAGAAAGTCCTATTTATTTTTTTACTTTTCTTTGTGATTTTAATTTCTTATATCGCTTATTTTGAAGTTTTTACTGCCCCTAAAATTGTATCTAATCCAATGAATAAAAGACTTTGGGCTCAAAGAAATGAAGTTTTAAGAGGAACAATGTATGATAGAAATCACCAGCCCCTAACAAAAAGTGAAAGAGTAGACACCTTAACACAAAAGAGAGAGTATATTGGTGGCGAAGCTTTTGCCCATGCATTAGGATATTTGGACCCCGTATATGGAATAACTGGCTTAGAAAGAAACTATGATTCACAGTTAATGAAAGATGACATCAGTGTTTCAAAATTATTTAGTTTTAATGAGACTAAGGTAGAAAAAATAGGTCATGATTTAGTAACCACTTTAGATATAAATTTGCAAAAAAAAGCTTATGAGCTTCTGGGAGATAAACGTGGTTCAGTGGTAGCACTAAACCCTAAAACTGGAGAAATATTAGCCATGATCTCTAAGCCTTCCTTTGATCCCAATAACTTGGCTAAGAATTGGAAGGCAATTAATGCTGATAAAAATAGACCTTTATTGAATAGAGCAGTTTCAGGGTTATACCCACCAGGATCTACCTTTAAAGTTATCACATCCTTAAGTGCACTTGAAAATATAAGTGGAATTAAAACTAAAAGCTTTCAAGATAACGGTAAGTTAGTTTTTAATGCTAATCAATCCTTAAGCAATTTTGAAGGGGAAACCCTTGGAACCTTGAACTTTAAGGATTCTTTTGTGCATTCAAGCAATGTAGTTTTTGGTGGACTTGGACTTGAATTAGGAAATGCTAAACTTAAGGCAACAGCTGAAAAGTTTTATTTCAATAAGTCAATACCTTGTGATGGAATAATAATTGATAATAGTAGATTTCCTCAATATAAATCAGCTGAGATTGGTAATATAGCTCAAAGTGCTATTGGTCAAAGTGGAGTGTTAGCAACTCCAATGGAAATGGCTTTAGTAGCAAGTACAGTTGCTAATGGGGGGATAATGATGAAGCCTTATTTAGTTGATAAAGAAATGACTAATAAAGGTACCCTAGTAAAACAAACCTCTCCTGAGGCCGTTGCAACGGTCGTTTCTAAGGAAAATGCTAACTATATGAAGGACTTAATGAGAGCTGTGGTAAGTAGTGGTACTGGTAGTGCAGCAAATATTCAAGGATTAAATGTTTGCGGAAAAACAGGAACCGCGGAGAACAGTATTGATGGCAAGCCTGCTGAGTCACATTCCTGGTTTATAGCCTTTGCTCCATATGATGATCCCCAAATAGCTATTTCAGTAATCGTTGAAAATGGTGGGCAAGGTGGAGGATTAGCAGCAAATATTGCTGGTGAGCTTATAAAACTTAATTTGAAAAAGTGACAGGGGGACGGGGACCTTGTCATACCCAAACTAGTTTATAAAAATTTATTGCATCGGAGGTGCCGCATATGTTTGATTTCGACTATCAAATAAAAATGCTACCAGATAAGCCTGGAGTTTATCTAATGAAAAATTCCTTAGGAGAAATAATTTATGTAGGTAAGGCAAAAGTTTTAAAAAATAGAGTAAAGCAGTACTTCCAAAAATCAAAAAATCATTCTGAAAAAGTAATAGCAATGGTTAAAAATATATCTGAATTTGAGTATATAGTTACAGACTCTGAGATGGAAGCATTAATTTTAGAGTGTAATTTGATTAAGAAATATAGACCTAGGTATAATATCCTATTAAAAGATGATAAATACTATCCTTTTATAAAGATTACCTTAAATGAGGAGTTTCCAAGAGTTTTTGTAGTAAGAAATATAGTAAAGGATGGAGCAAAGTATCTAGGACCATACCCTGATGCATCAGCAGTTTATGAAATTATTGATTTGATAAAAAAGATTTTTCCCATCAGAACCTGTAAAAGGACAATTAAGGAAGGTGGAGACTTAACTAAAACCTGTCTTAATTATCATATAGGTTTATGTAAGGGGCCTTGCGAAGGCCTAATATCAAGAGTGGATTATGGGAAAATCGTAAATGAAATGTTAGATTTGCTTTTAGGAAGGGATAGAACTATAGTAAATAAACTAAAAAAAGAAATGGAAGAGGCTTCTGATAATCTTCAATTTGAAAAAGCAGCTGCTCTTCGAGATAAAGTCATAGCTATAGATAAAATTACAGAGAGACAAAAGATTATTACAGGAACTTTTGAAGATGAGGATTATATCAGTATTTACAGCGATGACACAGATACCTGTGCACAGATATTCTTCTTAAGAGACGGCAAAATTGTTGGTAGAGAACATTTTATGCTGGAAAATACTTCTTGGGCACTTAAAGGCGAGATAATTGCAGACTTTTTAAAGGAGTTTTATGGAGGAACTGCATTTATTCCTAAAAGTATATATGTTACAGATATTGTAGACCAAGAGTTAATGGAACAATGGCTCTCCATGAAAAGAGGGACTAAGGTTACTATAAAACAACCTCAAAAGGGTGATAAGAAAGATCTACTTGAAATGGTTGAAAAAAATGCTAAGATGACCCTAGAGGGTTTTAAAACAAAGATCATTCAGGACAAAGAGCTTAATGGAGTAGCTATAAGGAATTTAGCAGAGGTGATTGGGCTTGAGGAGATACCTTATAGAATTGAAGCCTATGACATATCTAACATTCAAGGTGTAGATTCAGTTGGCTCTATGATTGTTTTCGAAAAAGGCAAGGCTAAAAATAGCGACTATCGAAGGTTCAAAATTAAATCAGTAAAAGGTGCAAACGATTATGAAAGCATGAGGGAAATATTAACCAGAAGGTTTCAGCATGGATTAGATGAAGTAGAAGCTATAAAAGAAAACAATATGAATTTTAGTGCGGGTAAGTTTAGTATATTTCCAGATTTAATCCTCATGGATGGGGGTAAGGGTCAGGTTAATGTAGCCTTAGAAGTTTTAAATAAATTTAATATAGATATTCCCGTTTGTGGTATGGTAAAGGATGACAAGCACAATTCAAGAGGTTTAATATATAATAATAATGAATTGTTTATTAAAACAAGCTCAAGTGAAATGCAGCTTATTACAAGAATTCAAGATGAAGTCCATAGATTTGCCATAACATATCATAGAAGTCTAAGAGATAAAAGAACCCTTCATTCAGTTTTAGAGGAAATTCCAAATGTTGGACAAAAGCGAAGGAAAGAACTTTTAATGAAATTTAAAAGTGTAGAAAACATAAAAAAAGCTTCCTTAGAAGAACTTTTAGACACCAATTCTATCGACAAAAAATCAGCAGAAAGTATAAGAGAGTACTTTCATAAGGAATAATTTAACTAAAATTAAATTTCACACATTTAAAACTTGATATGATGCGATATTTACTTTATACTAAATTAGTAGATATTATTCAGTATTTTTAAGGAGAAGCATATGAATCATTATAGTAATTTTCAATTTGAATTAAACAATTTAGTAGGGCAAGAAAACGTCATGATAGATGAACCAATGAAAAAGCATACTTCCTTTAAAGTAGGGGGTATAGTAGATGCTTTAGTTACACCTGAAAGTTATGAACAGGTGAAAGCTATAATTAAAATATGTAAAGAAAAATCAGTTCCATTTTACGTTATTGGTAATGGTTCTAACTTGCTAGTTAAAGACGGTGGAATAAGAGGTCTTGTAATTAAACTTACAAAGTTAAATACAATTAGCGTCCATGAAAACAAAATTGTTGCTGGTGGAGGAGCTGAACTAATTGATGTTTCACAAATTGCATTAAAAGCTTCTTTAACGGGAGCTGAGTTTGCTTGTGGAATTCCAGGTAGTGTAGGAGGAGCTCTCACAATGAATGCAGGTGCATACAATGGAGAAATGTCACAGATTGTAGAGAGTGCTATTGTCGTGGATAGAGAAGGTAATGTTAAGACTTTAGATTTGTGCCAATTAGAATTAGGTTACAGATTTAGTACAGTTATGAAAAATTTATATACTGTATTAGAAGTTACTTTTAAATTGCAACTAGGAGAATATGATAAGATAAAGGACAGAATGGATGATTTAACTCGCAGGAGGACAGAGAAACAACCTTTAGAATATGCTTCAGCAGGAAGTACATTTAAAAGACCTATAGGTACCTTTGCGCCTAAACTAATTGAGGAAACAGGGTTAAAAGGTATTTACGTTAAGGATGCAGAGGTTTCAACAAAGCATTCAGGGTTTATTATTAATAAGGGTAACGCTGATGCTAAGGATATTATTGAATTAATAAAGATTGTTCAAAAAAGTGTTAAAGAAAAATTTGATATAGAGCTTGATACTGAAGTTATAATAATTGGAGAAGACTAAGACATCTTCTAAAACCCTCAAATATAGAAATATAGTTGAGTGGTTTTTTTATTTTAAGGAGAGGAATTGATAAAATGAATTTTAAGTCAATAATAAAGCTTATGGATATAAAAACACTAGTAGCGGGTAGTATCCCTGTGATTTTAGGTTCAGTTTACTCAAAATATGCATTTGGAAAAGTTAATATTTTCTATCTTGCACTTTTATTAATATCTATGATGTTAATTCAAAGTGCTACTAATATGATTAATGATTATTTTGATTTTAAACGTGGAGCCGACAGTGAGAAAAGTGGGGAAGAGAAGGCTTTAGTAAGTGGAGAAATTACTCCTAAACAAGTTTTGTTTATTATTTTTACATTTAAACTTATAGCTTTCTTCATAGGTATTTTTATAGCGGGTGAAACAAGCTACTATATTCTTTTAGTTGCTATTCTAGGAGATCTTATTTCCATATCCTATGCCTTTGGCCCCTACCCTATTTCCTATACGCCTGTAGGAGAAGTTATATCTGGTGTAACAATGGGAATTGGAATAACAACAACGGTGATTTTTATTCAATCAGGAATATTTACATTAAATACAGTTTTTGTAGCAATTCCAACTTCAGTATTTATTGGAACTATACTTTTATCAAATAACCTAAGTGATATAGCGGAAGATAGGGTTGTAGGTAGAAAAACTCTTCCTATATTAATTGGGGTTAAAAACTCTGAAAAATTGTGGGTTTTTAATGTGATAATGTTACCTCTAATCACAATTATGTTAGTAGGAGCTCATATATACCCTTTAGTAGTATTGGTAATTGTTGTACCATTGTTTCCTTATAAATCTATTTATAACTTTCTATCTTATGATAAGAACTGTACCACAAAGGGAAGAACAATGGGACTTATAGGGCAAGTTGGTTTAAAATATCACTTGGCTGTGATTATTGGTTTATTTATACATAAAATAACGTAAGACTAACAATTGTTATTCTTGACAGGATAAATTTTTTGCAATAAAATAAAAGTGAGTAATCACTCATTAATTTGCAATAACAATTAAAGGGGAGTTGAGAAGGTGACAAGTGAAAAAGAATTATATAGTTACTTGTTTGATGAAAGTCTACCAGAAGAAGAAATGTCTAAAAGACAATGGGATATTTTAGATGCTGCAACCAAGATTTTCGCTGAAAAAGGTTATGAGGGAAGTAGAACTAGTGATATAGCCAAAGAAGCTAATATAGCAGAAGGAACAATTTTCAGGTATTTTAAAACTAAAAAAGATCTGTTAATTGGTTTACTAATGCCACTAATGATAAAATTTTTTAAACCACTTATGTTTAACTCTATAGAAAAAATTATGAACAATGAAAAAAATGAACCTATAAATGTGGTATTAAAAAATATAATGATAGACAGAATGGCTTTGGTAAGAAAGAATAAGCCTCTAGTAAAAACTATTATGATAGAGTCGATTTATCATCCTGAGCTACTAGAGCCATTACAAAAGGAGATTGCACCTAAACTTATTCCAATAATAGATAAGTTTTTTGCTGAAAATATAGAATTAGGTAATTTGAGAGAGCTTGACCCTCGCCTTATAACAAGAAGCGTAATGAGTTTAATTGCTGGATTTTCAGTACTAAATAGTTTATTCCCTGAGGTATTTACCACCGAGGGGGATGAAAAAGAGATGGAAAAGATAGTTGATATATTAATTAATGGAATTGGAGGCGGTAAAAAATGAGTAATGACAATATTATTAAAGTTGAGAATTTTAAGCAGCAGTTTGGTAAATTTGTTGTACTTGAAAACATAAACTTAGAAGTTAAAAGAGGAGAGATAATTGGACTCCTTGGGCCCTCAGGTTCAGGTAAAACCACCTTAGTTAAAGCAATTGTTGGAATGAGTGAACCAACAGAAGGCACTGTAAGTGTTCTTCAAACTAAAATGCCATCACTTTCTGTAGTTTCAAGAATAGGATATATGGCACAAAGTGATGCATTGTATGAAGACTTAAATGCCTATGACAATATATTATTTTTTTCATCTTTATATGGGATGAAGGGAAAAGAAGCTAAAAAAAGAGCGGATGAGGTTTTAGAACTAGTTCTTTTAAGGGAACATGGTAAAAAACTAGTGAGAAATTTTTCTGGAGGAATGAAAAGAAGATTATCCCTTGCTATAGCCTTAGTCCATAATCCAGAAATACTTATTTTAGATGAACCTACCGTGGGAATTGATCCAGTGCTTAGAGTTGAGTTTTGGAAAGAGTTTGAACGTGTAAGAGCAGCTGGAGTTACAATAATAATAACTACCCATGTTATGGATGAAGCCGAGCATTGTGATAGACTTGCTTTAATTAGAGATGGGGGAATAATTGCAATAGGAACTCCTGAAGAATTAAAGAAAAACTCTGGAGAAAGTACTGTAGAAGGGGCCTTTCTCTATTATGGAAAGAAAGTAGAGGTGAAAGGTTAATGAGAGTATTATCAATTGCTAAAAGATTAATTAAGCAACTTAGGGGAGATAAAAGATCAATCGCGCTAATGTTTGTTGCACCAGTTTTTGTTATGTACCTTTTAAGTACTATTTTAACCTCAGCAACCACCAAGCCAAATCTTGATGTTATTTCGGCTCCAGATGCCTATGTTAATAAGTTAAAGAACCAGGCTTATGTTACTAAGGTTGAGAGTGAAGAAGTTGCTTTAAAAAATTTGAAGGATAAAAAAATTGATGCCTATATCATTTTTAGTGGAAATAAACAAAAGATTACATTAGAAGGTGCTGACCCAGCCATCACTGGCTTAGTTATGAATATGATGAATAAGCTTTCTCTAGATAATGCCTTACAAAAACCAGAAGTTACTTTCTTATATGGATCTATGGATATGGAAACATTTGATTCAATGGCACCACTTCTTATGGGTTTCTTTATCTTCTTTTTCGTATTTTTAATAGCTGGAGTATCTTTTTTGAGGGAGAGAATAAGCGGAACACTAGATAGAATACTTGCCACACCATTAAAACGATGGGAGATAGTTTTAGGATATTTCTTAGGGTTTGGTTTATTTGTGTCAATTCAGACTATTATATTGCAGGTGTTTAGTGTTTATGGATTGAAGGTAACTATGGAGGGAAGTTTTTGGGCTGTATTAACAATTAATTTAGTGCTAGCAGCAGGATCTTTAGCCTTAGGAACTCTTCTTTCAGCTTTTGCAAGTAATGAATTTCAACTATTTCAGTTTATTCCTATAGTCATAGTTCCTCAAATTATGTTTAGTGGCATTTTTGATTTGAGAAATTCTCCAACTTGGGCAGTAATATTATCGAAAATATTTCCTATGACCTATGGCGCAGAAGCATTAAGAGATGTAATGCTAAGAGGAAAGGGTATTTTAGATGTTAAGTATGATTTGATTATATTGATAGGGTATGCAATAGTATTTTTAGTATTAAACACCATTGCTCTTAAAAGGTATAGGAAGGCATAAATAAAAGGTTAGTATACTGTATACTAACCCCTTCTAATTAGCATAAATTTTGAGAAGCGCCTAAAACAACCATTTTGTAATCGTTGAAATTTGACAAATTTTTAACTTGTAAGTGGTTATAAATATATTCTCTTCCTCTGTCGTAAATAGCGTCTGATAGAAGGGTATAGAAGAAGGTTGTTGGTACTGTACCTATTCCTTGAAAATCTAATATTACTATATCGTTTAGATTAGATTTAATACTACTCTTTAATAGAATCGCATCTTGACAAGTAAAATCTTCTCCTACAATTTCTAATACATTTAAAATATGAGCCATAATATTTCCCCCTATAATAATAGTTTTTAAATTGTCAGACTATTTAATATATTCTGTTTATATTAGTATTATACTAAAGTGAATTATTATTGTCAAATATTTAACAAAATAAATTTTTAGTTTTATAGGGTGAAAAAATATAGTATATTATTAGATAAGGTATGCGATAATATTGAATAAAAATGCATAAAAGCAGGTTTTATACACGGATATTCATAGATATTCAAAGAAAAAAACATGCAATTTTGCTGCATGTTTAATTTTATAATATAATCCTGTTAATTTTTATACTAATAAGGCACAGATTTTGGATATAACTAAAGGATATTTGATTTGAGGGCTTCTCTTATTTCTTTTATATTGCTTACAATCCTAGTGGCGACCTCAGGCTTATTCATTGTATAAAGATGAATACCGTCTATTCCCCAGGAAAGCAAGTCTATTATCTGGTCTGTTGCAAAGGCTATGCCTGCTTCTTTTAGAGCTTCTGGATTATATTCATATTTCTCCATGATTCTTATTAATTTTTTTGGAATTGTGGCCCCACAGAGTGAAGCAATACGATTTATTTGATTTTTATTTATTACAGGCATTATACCAGCAGAAATGGGAATAGTAATATTATCTCTTTGAGTTTTTTCGTAAAAATCATAAAAAACATTATTATCAAAGAAAAGTTGAGTTACAAGAAAATCTGTTCCGGAGTTTACTTTCTTTTTAAGATTTTCTAAGTCTTTAACCTTGTCCATACATTCAAAATGACCTTCTGGATAGCATGCTGATCCGATACAAAAGTTATCAGTGGCTTGTATTTCTTTGATAAGATCGGAAGCATAATGGTAGTGTAGTGGATTTGGAAATTTAAAGTTAGGGTCTGAAGGAATATCACCACGCAAAGCAAGAATATTTTCAATATTTTCTTTTTTTAATTTTAGAAGTATATTATGAATTTCTTGTTTAGTTGAAGTAACACAGGTCAAATGTGCTAGTGCTTCTATACCATATTTATTTTTGATAATGGAAGCAATTTGAACTGTATTACCTTGAGAACTACCACCTGCACCATAGGTTACACTTATAAAATCAGGTCTTAAATCTTTTAATGCTTCAATGGTATTGTAGATAGTTTCAATAGGTGAATCTTTCTTTGGTGGGAATATCTCAAAGGATATAACCGGTCTTTTCATGTTAAATAAGTCTTTTATTAGCATATTTTTCCCCCCTATAGTTGAAAAGGTACCCCCCAATAGATTATACTTGTATAATAACATATTAATTTTAGGTTTACTAGATTATTAGATGGAGGTATATTAATGTCAAATATTTTAAGTTTAGATTTAACAAAAACCATGCCATATTTAAAACCACATGAAATTACAGCTTTACAACCTATGGTAAGTCAAGCTCATAAAATGCTTCATGAGAAAACTGGAGAAGGAAGTGAATTTTTGGGCTGGGTGGATCTCCCAGTTAATTATGATAAAGCAGAGTTTGAAAGAATTAAAAAATCAGCTGAAAAGATAAAAAGTGACTCAGAGGTACTTATAGTTATAGGTATAGGTGGTTCATATCTTGGAGCAAGAGCTACTATTGAAATGTTATCTAACAATTTCTATAATGGTTTGAACAGGGAACAGAGAAAATCACCAGTAATATATTACGCAGGAAATAATATTAGCTCAACTTACCTTTCTGATTTATTAGAAGCTATAGAAGGCAAGGATATATCTGTTAATGTAATTTCAAAATCAGGAACAACAACAGAGCCAGCCCTTGCCTTTAGAATTTTTAAGGACTTATTAGAAAAGAAATATGGAAAAGAAGAGGCAAAGAAGAGAATATATGCTACCACTGATAAAGCAAGGGGTGCACTTAAATCTTTAGCAGATGCAGAGGGTTATGAAACTTTTGTTATTCCAGATGATGTAGGAGGAAGATTCTCCGTTTTAACTGCAGTGGGCTTATTACCTATTGCTGTAGCAGGAATTTCTATCGATGATTTAATGAGTGGAGCTGCAGCTGCAAGAGAAGCCTACGCTGACCCTAATTTAGAAATGAACTTAAGCTATCAATATGCAGCAGCTAGAAATGCGCTATATAGAAAAGGTAAAAATATTGAAATGGTTATAAATTTTGAACCTTCTCTACATTACTTTGGAGAATGGTGGAAACAGTTATTTGGAGAAAGTGAAGGAAAAGATCAAAAGGGAATTTTCCCAGCAGCAGCAGATTTCTCTACTGACCTTCATTCTATGGGACAATATATTCAAGAAGGCTTAAGAACTATATTTGAAACACAAATTAACATAGTGAAACCAAGAAAAGAAATTATTATTGAAACTAGTGTAGAGGATGCAGATGGATTAAATTTCCTTGCAGGCAAAACAGTGGACTTTGTAAATAAGCAAGCTTTCAGAGGAACTGTACTAGCACACAATGATGGCGATGTACCTAATATTATTGTTAATCTTGAAGAGTTAACAGCTTTTAATGCTGGATACATAATGTACTTCTTTGAAAAGGCTTGTGGAATTAGCGGTTACTTACTTGGCGTAAATCCATTTAATCAGCCCGGAGTTGAAGCATATAAGAAGAATATGTTTGCATTACTTGGAAAACCTGGGTTTGAGGATTTAAAAACAAAACTTGAAAATAGATTGAAAAGTTAATTTAATGAGAATTATTGTAGATGCAGATGCATGTCCAGGACGGGATCTAATTGAGAAGGCTGCTAAAGAAAACAGTATAGACGTAATTATGATGTGTGATTATAATCATGTACTCACAAGTGATTATAGCACTATAAGATATATTGAAAGTGGCTTTCAAAATGTAGACACTGCTATAGCAAACGAAACAAAATTAGGTGATATTGTAGTAAGCCAAGATTATGGGGTTGCTGCAATGGTACTAGGCAAAAGGGCTTTTGCCATCAGTCCTACTGGATACATATATGACAATGATAATATTGATAGACTTCTTTTTGAAAGGCATCTCTCCCAAAAGGTGAGGCGTGGAGGCGGAAGAACCACTAATCATAAAAAGAGAAGTAATGAAGATGATGAACGATTATATAAAAATTTATTAAAATTAATAAAAGGGATGGTGTACTAAAATACACGGTCTTTAGGGAGCTGAAATAAAATAACAAGTCAAAGATTCTGAGGATATTTTGTACCAGGCGAAGTTCCGAACCCCCTACATAGTTTACCTATTTAAGGGTTTGGGTAATGACGCCTAGCGGAAAACAGACCAGAATCTGGCTTATTATTTTTTCGAAGATCTCTTATCTTAAGGAGACGTTTTATGGTTAAGGTATGTTTGCTTGGAACTGGTGGTATGATGCCACTACCAAATAGGTACTTAACTTCCTTACTTGTAGCCACAAGTGGAAAGCTGTTATTGATAGATTGTGGCGAAGGAACTCAAGTCACAATGAAAAGTTTAGGTTGGGGTTTTAAAGCAATAGAGTGCATTTGTTTTACTCACTATCATGCAGACCATATAGCCGGATTGCCTGGACTCTTACTTACCATTGGAAATTCAGGGAAAATTGATCCTCTTACTTTAATTGGTCCAGCGGGTTTGAAAAAAGTGGTAGAGGGACTTACAGTTATTTCACCAAATCTACCTTTTGAAATTAAGTTCATAGAAATCTTAGAAGAACAAGAGGTTTCCTTACAAATAGCGGAATTTGAGATAAATACATTGAATTTACAACACGGAATTCAATGCCTGGGGTATTCGATTAGTATTAATAGAAGAAGAAAGTTTAATCTCTTGTTAGCTGAGGAAAAAAAGATACCCAAAAAAATATGGAACAGACTTCAAAGAGGAGAAAGTGTTATTGCTGAAGGAACTTTATTTACACCTGACATGGTACTTGGGGAGGACAGAAAAGGATTAAAAATATGTTATTGCACGGATACAAGGCCAATTGAAGAAATAATTCCTTTTGTTAAAGAAGCTGATCTGTTTATTTGTGAAGGGATGTATGGCTCTGATGAATATTTGATTAAAGCAAAAGAGTATAGACATATGCTTTTTTCAGAGGCAGCTAATCTTTCCAAGGCGGCTAAAGTAAAGGAACTATGGTTAACACATTATAGTCCCTCCTTAAAAGATCCTGAAAACTATTTAGAAGTCGCAAAAAATATATTTACTCCAACAGTTTTAGGTGAAGACAGGATGACAAAAGAATTAAATTTTGAAGAATGAAAGTGACAGTATCACTTTCATTCTATAAAGAATAGGCTAAATACATACTTATACCAGGTACTTCAATTCTATCACTATCTATTAGTTTTATGGATTCTAAACCTGCAGTTAATTCATTTACAACTAAATTCCAAGGGCTAGGTGGAACCGTAATCCAGGTGGAGTATTTATTTGCATTAAATATTACCATTATAGTTTTCCAAGTATCCTTATTTGCATTGTTTTTTATTAGATAGCCCACTACATTTTCAGGCATGTTATTCAAAAACTCTAGATTGTTTTGTATATCATGATAATTAGTCATTCTAAAGGCTGGATGAGACTTTCTTATATTGATTAAACCTTTATAATAGTTAACAACTTCTTGGTTTTGATATTTTAAGTCCCAATTTAAAGCATTTATAGCATCTGATGAGTTGAAACTGTTATGCTCTCCGAATTTCGTTCTAAGGAATTCTTCCCCTGAATGAAGTAAGGGAACACCTTGACTAGTAAGAATAATTGCATTTGAAAGCTTTACCATTTTCATTCTATCTGTAAGGCTATCGTATCTATTACTATCTTGAAATTTGTCCCAAAGCGTTGAATTATCATGGCAAGATACGTAATTGATGGACTGCTCAGGAGATAGTAGAATTCCAGGTGTACCTGAAATGACTTCTTTTAAGTCAGACTCTAACTTTCCTTTTCCACTTACAAATCCCTGCTCGTATAAATCAAACACATTGCCTTTTACAAGATCTCTGATAAAATCATTAAAGTAACTAATTTCAGGAGTTTTTCGGGCATTTGCTTTAATAGCCTTGGAAACAATAGGAATAGGAGTATCCAAGTTCCAACCTTCACCGTATACCATAATAGGTCTTCCTAAGGAATTTAAGTTTTCTTTAATTAAATTCATGGTATCAATATCATGTAGACCCATTAAATCAAATCTAAAACCATCAAGATGGTATTCTTTGGCCCAAAATAATACTGAATCAATAATGAATTTTCGCATCATTTTCTGCTCAGAAGCTGTGTCATTACTGCAACCACTTCCGTTAGAAAAACTTCCATCAAGATTTCTCCTTAAATAGTAACCAGGAAAAATTTTTTCGAAATTATTGTTATTATGAAAAGCCACATGGTTATAAACTACATCCATATTTATAGAAATTCCTTTTGAATGAAGACTAAATATCATTTCCTTTAATTCTTTAATTCTGCATTTTGGTGAATATGGATTTGTGGCAAAACTACCTTCCGGTACATTATAATTTTGAGGGTCATAACCCCAATTATATTTCTCAGGATTTTTTTCATCAACACTTGTATAACTAAAATCAAAAAATGGCATCAATTGAAGATGTGTGATCCCCATTTCTATAATATGATCTAAACCAGTGGAAATATTTTTGGTGGATTTAGTATTAATTTCTGTAAGTCCTAAAAATTTACCTTTATTTGTGATTCCACTTTCAGGGTGCATTGATATATCCCTAATACTTGTTTCATAAATAATGGCATCTGTATAACTTTTAGTAAAGAGTAAAGTGTCTGTTTCCCAATTTAGCGGATTTGTTTCCTCTAAATTTATAATAGCTCCTCTTTCGCCATTTATTCCTACACCTTTTGCATAAGGGTCAACAGCTATATTGGTTTTTTCAAAAGCTGTAACTTCATAGGAGTAAAACATACCCTTTAAATCACCCTTAACAGCTATTGAAAAAACACCCTTGCTTTCATCCATTTTAAATCTATGAGGATTTTCAGATACAAGAGTATCACCACTTTTGTATATCAAAAGCGTAACGGTACTTGCAACCGGAGACCAAACCTTGAAGGTAGAGCTTATATTAGAATAAAATAAACCTAGTTCATTTTCATAATAAAATCTTTTGTTAAATTCTTCGCTCTGAAAAAGAGGAAAATAATTAATTGTTAAAGTTTTATCTTCATGGGTTAATGAACTAACCTTCTTAATGTTAATCTCTTCATTTAGTATTATTTCCATAGTTTTTTCATGGATATTATAATCTTTTATTGATAATTTTTTATCTCCATTATAAATTTGAAGCCCAATAATTTGAAAGTATGAATTTTCATCTATAACAAATTTTATTTTATTAAAATCATATGCATATGAGTACATAACCTTACCTCCAAGTAAATTATTATCCACACTAATCATATAAAAAAAAACACCAAATGTAAATAAAAAACTGTAACAGAATATTGTTGTATAGTATAATGTATTTATGGTATTTTAAGGAAGGAGATGCAAATATGAATGAAATTAATATTAAATGTGATCAAGAGAGCCCGCAACTAAAGAATACTTTAATTAACATTTCCGTAGAAAATAACAGAGCAGAATCTTTGACTTATAAATTTATGGTTGGTTCAGCGGGTACTTGGAAAAATCTCAAGGATTTTTGTAGTGAATCTTCTGCCAGTTGGGTACCTAATGAGGATGGGAAATATATTATTATGGTTCAAGCAAAAGCAAAAGCAAGTAAAAAGCCTTTTGATTTTGTTTCTAGAATGGAATATGTAATTGGAGAATTTCATATAAAACTTTTAGATAATATTTATCTGGAAAAGGAAGTATTAAAGGTTGGAGAGAAACTAATTGTAACTGCAGAAGCTAATAAATCACCAGTAATGTTTAGATTTTGGATAAGGGAAAAAGAAAATTGGCAATTAATTAAGGACTACTCTGCGGAAAACACTTTAAATTGGAGTGTAAAAAGACCAGGAAAACAAGAAGTTATGGTAGAATGTAGAACCTTGAACTCTAAGAAGAATTATGACGATTTTCGAAATATTGCTTTTGAAGTAGAGGGAAACATTCCAATGGAGATAACTAATTTTAAATGCTTAAGCACTGAGTTTTTGGTAGATTCAGAATTAGATTTTCAAGTTGAAGCTGTGTATGATGACAGTAGACTTATTTTATATAAATTTGTTAAAATTAATTCAGAAGGGGAAGCTATCTGTATCCAAGAATTTTCTACAAAAAGATTAGTTACATATATTGAAAAGAATAGTGGAGAATATAAGTTATTATGTTTAGCAAAAGACATGTATTCTAATAATGAGTATGATGATAGAGCAATTATAAGCTATAAAATTAAGCTATATAATCCAATTATAATACAAAGTTTTACTACAGACTTAAGTTCTCCACAAAGTTCTGATACCACTATAGTTCTTAAATCGGTGGTTAAGGGTGGAAAAAACTTATTATATAGATTTATTCTTGATGGAAATTATGGAGAAGATTCAGGCTATAGTAGAAATACTACTTTTACTTGGAATGCAAAGAAGGCTGGAAAGTATAAGTTGATGCTCTGGGTAAAGGATAACTCCTATGAAGGCAACTATGAAGATTCAACTACAATAGATTTTGTAATCGATGAGGTAAGTGATGAACCAGTAAAAATAATAGAAGTAATTGTAGATAAATCCGGAAAAGTACTAAAGGGAGAAAGTATAAATGCAAAAGTCATGGCAACTGGTGGAACAGATATAAGATATAGTTTTATCGTGAAAAATGGTGCACAGGAAGTGGAAAGAATAGAGTATGGTACTTGCAATTGGGCAAACTTTACTCCAAAGGAAAAGGGCAAATATGAATTAGAAGTAAGGGTTAAAGATAAATACTCAAAAAGGGAATTTGACGGACATAGTACTGTTTTACTAGAGGTGCTAAATTTTATTCCTGCCAGTATTGATTATGTATTGTTTCCTCCGAGGGAACATTTCATAGCTGGTGAATTAATTACAATGGATGTTATTACAAGAAATACTAGTGAAGTTTTATTAAGATATGTATTAACTATAAATGGGCATAAAGTAGAAGAAACAGGTTTTGTGGATAATAAGAAATATGGATTTACTCCTAATTATGCAGGTGTGTACACTGTAGAAATATATGCTAAGAGTAAGGATAGTGATAATGAATTTGATTTTAAAAAAGAGACTATAATAAAAGTTCAGGATGGACTTCCTGTTACTAATACAAAGATTACAAGTGATAGAGTTGAAGCTACTTGTAATAAAACTGTTAATTTTTCTGTTTCAGTTCAAGGAGGTAAAGAAGTTTTATATGAATTCTATTTATGGGAAAAGAATGAATGGAATTTAGTTCAACGTTACAGTAGAAATAAAAACTACTCTTTTATTCCTTTTGTTCCAGGGAAATATAAGCTTTTGACTCTTTGCAAAAGTCAATTTGCCAATTGTTTTTATGAGGACTACGATATTTTAGAATTTAATGCGGAAGCTTGATATTTTTTGTCTGATGCATTACAATTAACTTAACAAACTAACTAATGAGGTGAATATAATGAAGGTTGATGCAACACAAGACTTACTCCAAATTCAGTTAATGACACAAATGATGAAAAGTGCTGCGGGTGGGAATAATAATACTTTTAATATGGTAATGTCTACCTTATTAAATTCGTTGCAAAGTAATGGAACCGATTTAAGTGAACTTAATATTTTAAATGATGATTCCAGTAACTTGACTACTGGAAATTATGAAGCCATAAATAACTTAAAGCAAAATATAAATTTCAATGTTAAATCTGGTAATAGTTCTATTGATGAAGCCGTAGATAAAGCCTCAAAGGAGTACAAAGTAGATAAAAAATTAATCATGTCTGTAATAAATCAAGAGTCTTCCTTTAATCCAAACGCGGTATCCAGGTCTGGAGCACAAGGGCTGATGCAGTTAATGCCTGGAACAGCTAGAGAACTTGGAGTTAAAAATTCCTTTGATATAAAGCAGAATGTTGAGGGCGGAACAAAGTATTTAAAGGGTTTACTAGATAGGTATGGAAACTCTAAGGAAATGGCTTTAGCAGCTTATAATGCCGGAGCTGGCACAGTAAAAAATAGAGGCATGCATAATGCTAATGAAGTATATAAAATGCCATCAGAAACTCAAGATTATGTAAAGAAGATAATTGCTAACTATAATAAACAGGTTTAATTAGGGAAATGAAATAAAATACGAAAATCCCTTATATTACCCCATGCATTTTTAGCATGGGGTTTATTTATGAACATTAAATTGAGATAGTTGAATTTTAAACTATGTAAAAATTATATTTATGAAGGAAATATTGTAATAAACAGCATTTTTAATTAAAAGGAGAGTTTTATATGGAAAGATTAGATAAGATTTTAGCAAATTCAGGCTATGGATCAAGAAAAGAAGTTAAGGCTTTGGTAAAGGCTGGTAATGTAACTATAGATGGGGTTAAAGTAAAAGATAGTGGCATTCAAATTGATCCTGAGAAAAGTGAAATTTTAATTAATGATGAAAAAGTTTTATTTAGAAATTTTATTTATCTAATTATGAATAAACCCGCGGGTGTTGTTTCAGCTACCTTTGATAATTATGATAAAACTGTAGTAGATTTATTGCAGCCTGAACATGAAAGATTTAAGCCTTTTCCAATAGGTAGGTTGGATAAGGACACAGTGGGACTTTTATTGTTGACTAATGATGGTGATTTGAATCATAAGTTAATTTCTCCTAAATATCATGTTAATAAGGTCTATTATGCTGAAATAGATAAGGAAGTTAATGAAGAGGATGTTAAGGCTTTTGAAAATGGAATAATTCTAGATGATGAGTATAAGTGTATGCCCGCATCTTTAAAAATATTGAAGGTGGATAAGGATGGGTCTAGGGTAGAGGTTACTATTCAAGAAGGTAAGTTCCATCAAGTAAAGAGAATGTTTTTAAGTAGGGGGAAAAGTGTTGTTTACCTAAGAAGGATAAGATTTGGTCCTATCAATATAGATGAAAGTCTTAAAGAAGGTGAATATAGAGAACTTTCAGAAAAAGAGTTTAAGGCTCTTACTTATTCCGAATATGAAGAGTAAAAAATTTTTTTAAATTTATTTTGCAAAACAACTTGCATTTTAAACAAAGCTTTAATATAATGTAAATGAAATAAATAAAAAGATTATATAGCCCCCTTTTTATTTATTAAAACAGCCTTTCCCCAAGGGCTGTTTTATATTTTTTGGGGATTGGTATAAATATAGTTTAAGTTTAAAAAAATTTTATATAGGAAGGTCTTTAGGTAGTATTAATTTTTAATAAATGATAAAATTAATTTATATAAGTAATTAAATATTATTATAATTAAATAATTAAGGGGATGGAATCTATGGAAGGCTACAATTCAAAATTGACAAGTGAGAACATGGATTTTTTGTGCGAGGCAATTCTAAGCCTAGAAACTAAAGAAGAATGTTATAGATTCTTTGAAGATTTATGTACCATAAATGAAGTTCAATCAATTGAACAGAGACTTCAAGTTGCAAAGATGCTAAAACAGAAACGAACCTACACAGATATTGCAGCTAATACTGGAGCAAGTACTGCTACAATAAGTAGAGTGAATAGATGCTTACATTATGGAAGTGATGGGTATAATTTGATTTTTGATAAAGTCGGCTTAAATAATAAATAAAATCAACTAATTAGGCGATTTTTAGTGAATTTAATAAAAACTTGCATAATAATATAATTTTATAAAGAATTGTGTTATAATAACTTATATGTAATTTATATTAAATGGATGTGAAACAATTGAATAAATACAGAATCACTGAAAGTGGAAAGAGAGCGTTAATCACAATATCATTTTTAATTATTTTTTTAACTGTTAACGTGACTTTCAGGCTAAATGTAAATGCGGATAATATTATAAAACATTTTACTTTTAATGATAAAACGAATTCTGAAAACATTTATTTGTTAAATAAACAAGATAGTGAGAAAGATTATAAAGAAGAAAAAAATGAATTAACTAGTAGTGAAAATAACATAATTACAAATAATACAACTTCCAGTTATGAACATGATAATTTAGTTGCAGAAGTTAAAATACAGACTACTAATGATCTTGTGAAAACAGAAAAAACACAAGATCTAAGCTATCCAGTAGAGCAAGCATATGTAAAGGATGGCAAGAAAATACCCTTTTTAACCTTTGATGATGGACCTTCAAGTGATAATACAATAAAAAATTTAGCTATACTTAGAAACTATAAGATCAAAGCTACTTTTATTATTATTCGGTCAGCCGCTGAAAAGAATAAAAATATATTAACGGCAATTGCAAATGATGGACATGCTATAGGTAATCATACTTATTCACATCAATATAAAACTATCTATTCAAATGTACATGCTTTCATTAATGAGATTAAAAAGACCGATAGCATTTTAAAAGATATTTTAGGGTCTAGTTTTAACACTAGGATAGTTAGGTTTCCAGGGGGAGCTTTTCAGAGTCCTTCAATGAGTCCTTTTATAACAGAACTTAATCATGAAGGGTATACTAATATAGATTGGAATGCAATAAGTGGTGATGGAGAAGGAAATAATATTCCGGCTGATAAGCTAGTAAAGAAACTTAGAGATACAGTATTAAATCAGTCTCATTTAGTAATACTAATGCATGATTCTTCAACTAAGCAATCAAGCGTTGAAGCACTTCCTCAAATAATTGAATATCTTAAATCAGAAGGATATGAATTCGCAATATTAAGGTGATTTTTATAAAAGATTGTGGAGTTACATGAAAAATGCAATATTAAAAATTTATTACAAATTTAGTGGATTTTTTGAAATAGTAATTATTGAACTATGTATTAATTTTATGGGGAGAGGATTTTATGGCTAATGTTATGTCTATGCTTGAGAAACTTAAGTGGGTAGAAAAAGTGGGAAAAAATGAGGCACCTTTTGTAATTGAAGCTTCTGAGCAACTGGAGGTTATTGAAGAAGAAGTGAATTGTGAAGAATTTAAATCACCAATAAAAGTTGAAAAACCTCTAGAAGTGGAAAAAAAGGAAGAAAATCAATTTAAGACAAAACCTAAGAAAAACATGGCCATAAATGAAATATATTCTGCTAATAATATAGAAAACGATACTATGAATTCTGTTTTTTTATTAGAGAG
>JACMJL010000334.1 GCA_014380625.1 Clostridiaceae bacterium | reverse complement strand
TATGTATTAAAGGATGAGCTTACAGATGCAGCATGGGAAAAGAAGCTTGAAGAGGTATTTGAAGCAATGTATAAAAAATCAAGAGAATTAAAAGGCTTAGTATCTGGAGAACATGGAATTGGTTTTGCTAAGAAGGAGTATATGCTTGAACAGTACGGACCTGAATATATAAATCTGATGAAAAATATAAAATTAGCATTTGATCCTAAAAATATATTAAATCCAGGAAAGGTTTGCCAATAGAATAAATCACATCGCCAAGATCTTTTAAGGATATTGGCGATTAAGTAACAATCTAATGTAGTCGTTTTCAATGTGCTAATCATATTACTAAGTAAAGGAGATAATTAAGATGAACAATTATTTATTGTTTTTCATAGCACTTATCCCAATTGTATGGCTTATGGTTTCCTTAGGTGCTTTAAAAATGCCAGGATATAAAACCTGTTCAATTACACTAGTAATTACTATAGTCCTTGCAATATTAGTTTGGAAGATGCCCATTAGCCAAGCGCTTACAGCTACACTAGAGGGGAGTGCCATGGCAATATGGCCAATAATCGTTGTAATAATCGCAGCAGTGTTTACTTACAACCTTTCTATTCATACAAAAAGTATGGATGTAATAAAGAATATGATGATAGGGATAACAACTGATAAGAGAATACTAGTTTTAATTGTTGCTTGGGGTTTTGGTGGTTTTCTTGAGGCAATTGCAGGTTTTGGTACAGCAGTAGCAATACCTGCAAGTATTTTAGCCGCCCTTGGCTTTAATCCTGTATTTGCAGCAATAATATGTCTTATAGCAAATACAACACCTACAGCTTTTGGTGCAATAGGACTACCTGTAACTACTTTAGCAAAGATTGCAGCAATTGATCCAGCTACTTTAAGTTATGCAGTTGCAATTCAATTATTTGTATTAATTGTTATCGTACCATTAGTTTTAGTAATGTTAACAGGTAAAAGTGTAAAGGCCATAAAAGGAGTTATGTTTATTTCGCTTGCTTCTGGGCTATCTTTTGCTGTACCACAAATTATAGTAGCAAAATATATGGGGGCAGAACTCCCTGCACTACTTGGTTCAATAATTTGTATTATTGTAACAGTTACAATAGCAAAAATATTCTATAAAGGCACTGCAGCCAAGGACAAAGTTCATATATCACTAAAGGAAGGATTAATGGCTTGGGTACCATTTATCTTAGTTCTGACTTTTATATTAGCTACAAGTTCCTTGGTACCAGCAATCAATAAACCGCTAGCAACGATTAAGACCACTCTTCAAATATATAATGGTCCATATGCAAAACCTAGTTCATTTCTATGGATTGC
This sequence comes from Clostridiaceae bacterium, assembly GCA_014380625.1. Taxonomy (GTDB): domain Bacteria; phylum Bacillota; class Clostridia; order Clostridiales; family Clostridiaceae; genus JACMJL01. The sequence goes on along the minus strand of JACMJL010000334.1, from coordinate 6,648 downwards.
TAATCCTGGAACACTTATAATCCTTGCCACCTTTATAGGGGGATTAATTCAGGGAGCTAAGTTTAAAGATATAGTGAAAGTATTTAAAAATACTTGCAAACAAATGACTAAATCTGCAATTACAATAGTTGCAATTGTCTCTCTTGCAAAGGTTATGAGTTACAGCGGAATGATTACATCTATTGCTGTAGTATTAGTTGCAGCAACAGGCGGTTTTTATCCATTATTTGCTCCAATTATAGGTGCTCTAGGTACCTTTGTAACTGGAAGTGACACCTCCTCTAACGTATTATTCGGACCTTTACAAATTGAAGTTGCAAAAAATTTAAACATGAGTCCTTATTGGTTAGCAGCTGCTAACACCGGTGGTGCCACTGCAGGTAAAATGATTTCTCCTCAAAGTATTGCAGTTGCAACAGCAGCCACTGGAATTATAGGAGCTGAAGGCAAGATATTAAAGGCAACTTTAAAATTTTGTCTAGTGTATGTAGCAATTTTAGGCTTAATCGTATTCTTTGGTGCTAAATTCTTTGCTATATAAGGAATAGTACGTTTACAGTCATAGTACTATGGTGTATATTGTAAGCCTGGAGGTGAATTAAATGAAGGGAAGAATTTCTTCGGATTTACTGAGAGGTCAAACAGATATTATAGTGTTAGGCATGTTAATAGAAGGTGACAGTTATGGTTATGAAATATATAAAAATATGATAGATAAATTATTATAGGGGGGGCGCAAACATGTATAAAGCAGTTATTTTTGATTTAGATGGTACATTATTAGATACGCTAGAAGACCTGGCAAATGCTTGTAATTATGCACTCGATAAATGTGGATTTCCCATACATCAAGTTGAGAAATACAGGGGATTTGTAGGGGATGGAAGGTATAAATTAATTGAACGTATTCTTCCAGTGAATAGTAAGATACCGGAGATTTTTAATAAGGTATTAGGATTATATGATGAATATTATGAAAAACATATGATGGATATGACTAAACCTTATGATGGAATTATTAATCTATTGGATAGTTTAAATGAGAAAGGTTTAAAGCTTGCAGTAGTCTCTAACAAACCACATGAATTTACTACTGAAGTTGTAAAAATAATCTTTGAAGATAAATTACGGTTAGTTTATGGACATAGGGTAGATTTCCCTACAAAACCTAATCCAGCAACAGTATTTGAGGTGTTAAAAAACTTTAATGTAACAAAAGAAGAATGTATTTATGTAGGAGATTCTAATGTTGACATTATTACAGCTAAAAATGCTGGGATTAAGTCAATAGGTGTGGCCTGGGGGTTTAGGGGGAAAGAAGAACTAGAGGCAGAAGGAGCAGATTTTATTGTTTTTACAGCCGAAGAATTAGAAAAATTAATACTTAGCTGAAATTAAAGCTTGAAGCATTTAAAGCAAGTTATCTATTGTTATGCAGACTTAGATAACTTGCTTTTTTTTATAAAAGTAGGTAGTTGGTTATTAACAATAAGAATACTAAAAACTATTATAACTAGTCCTATTATGTTTTGCAGTCTTAAGCTTTCACTTAAAAAAATTATGCCCCATAACATTCCAAATACAGGAACTATATAAGTTACCGTTAAGGTTTTAACTGCTCTTACCTTCTTTATAAGATAGAAATAAAGCAACTAGGCGATACCTGAACTAATGCTGTAAAGGCTGGGGTGGTTGCATTTAAAATCGCTGCAATAGATGCATCAATATGTAGTTCTGCTGTACAGAGAGTAAAGGTCCAAGCTCTGGTGCACTGATTTTCATAAATAGAAAAGATGATACCCAAAGGGCAGATAGTAAAAAGTATTACTAAATATTCCTTAAGCTTCAAAATTAAACGCCTCCATTGAATAGTTTACATTATACAGGAGAATAAGAAAAAAAGTCTTCTTTAGTAAATTTAACTATATTAATAAAGGAATATTTGAGAAAAATTTCCTAAAAATGCTTTGACTTTGCATTAGAATGGTGCTAAGATAATAGTATCAAAGTGGTACAAAGTAGAACTACTTTATAATAAAGATAATTTTAAAAAAGGAACGATGAGGATGAGAGATATAAATATTAAAAATAAAGATGGATTAAATGAAAGAGAGTTTTTAGAAAGTTATGTACCAGGAAAGTATAAGCGTCCTTCTAACACAGTAGATATGTTACTTTTCACTGTAGATGATGTAATAGTTGTGGGAAAAGATCCTGATAAAGCACTGAAAATGCTTTTAATAAAAAGAGGAGATCATCCATTCTTAGGTACTTATGCAATTCCTGGAGGTTTTGTAAATATTGACGAAGCCTTAAGTGATGCTTGTTACAGAGAATTAAAAGAAGAAACTAATATTGATAGTGTATATTTCGAGCAGTTAAAAACTTTCGGTGATTTAGTAAAAAGGGACCCAAGGATGAGGGTTATATCAATAGCATATATGGCCTTGGCTGATAAAACAAATATCAAGCCAATAGCAGGAGACGACGCTATTGATGCAAGATGGTTTACGGTTAGAAAAAAGTTTATATCCTCTAATAATTCTGGAATTGAAAGAGTTGATACTTATAATATAACCTTGGTTTCTGATGACGAGGACATAAAGATAGGATATCTTGTTACTGAGAGGTTTGTTAAAAATGGTATTATTTCCATTAAAGTGCCTTCCTATGAGCCGCTAGGGTGGAGTCAAGACCAACTTGCCTTTGACCATATTGATTTTGTAAATTGTGCAATTGAAAGATTAAAAAATAAAATAGAATATACCCCAATTGCATTTACTCTTTTACCTAAGTATTTTACTCTGAGGGAAGTTCAAAAACTTTATGAAGCCATACTTCAGGTAGAAAAGCCTTTATCAAGAGCTAATTTTAGAAGAAAGATTAAAAAAATGGTGGTAAAGACAGAAAAAGAGAAGTTAACTTCGGGAAGACCTGCAATTTGCTATATGTTTAATGAAAACTGGGAACATAGTTTTTTCGATGAATAGTGAAAGAAAAAAGAATAAAAAGAGAGGAGTTAAATTATGAATTTAAATATAAATAAGATTCTTGATATGCAAAAGGAAATAAGCGGTAAGGTGTTTAATTTATCAGACCTTACAAGGGAAAAAACAGCAATAATCCTAGTAGATATGGTTAATGGTTTTGTACACGAGGGCATGTTATCTTCACCAAGAGTTGTAGAAATAATCGATGATTTAGTTGAACTTAATGAAAAAACGTATGGCTATAAAAAAATATTTTTTTTAGATGAACATGAAGAAAATTCTGTGGAATTTAAAAATTATGCCAAGCACTGTATAAAAGGGACTAGAGAGGCAGAACTCATTCCAGCACTAAGCACTTCAGCCGCAACAATTCATAGCAATACTACCATGATAGCAAAGAATAGTACAAATGGGTTTCATGCTCCAGAATTTAAAGTATGGCTTGATAATAATGAGGAAACCATTGAAACCTATATTATAGTAGGTTGTGAAGTTGATATTTGTGTGAGTCATTTTGCCACAACGTTAAAGACATACTTTAATCAAAAGAATCTTAATAGAAGAATTATAGTTCCTGTGGACTGCGTTGAAACCTTTGATTTCGGAACACACCATGGAGATTTTATGAAAATTATTTCTTTATGGGAAATGCAATCAAATGGTATTGAGGTAATTGATCATATAATTTAAAAATTAAGGGGAGAGATGAAAATGGAAAAAACACAGGACAATTTTAATATTAAAGAAGAAAGAAATCTTTCAATGTTAATGGATTTTTATGAATTAACAATGTCAAATGGATATTTTGTAAATGGTCTTTCGGATACTATTGTATATTTTGACATGTTCTACAGAAGAAATCCAGATGGAGCAGGTTTTTCAATAGTAGCAGGCCTGGAGCAGCTTATTAATTTTGTGAAGAATTTAAAGTTCACAGAAGAGGATATTAATTATTTAAGAAGTAAGGGAATACTTTCAGAGGATTTTTTACAATACTTATTAAACTTTAAATTTACAGGGGATATTTATGCAATACCAGAAGGTACGCCAGTATTTCCTAACGAAGCCCTTGTAACCATTAAATCAAAAGTAATTGAAGCACAGCTTATTGAAACTATGTTATTGTTAACAATAAACCACCAAAGTTTAATAGCTACTAAGGCTAACAGGATAGTTAGAGCCTCACAAGGACGACCAGTTTTAGAATTAGGGGCAAGAAGAGCACAGGGAGCTGATGGAGCTATATTAGGAGCAAGGGCTTCTTATATAGGTGGAGTAACTGGTACAGCTACAGCAATGTCAGAAATAATGTTTGGCGTACCTGCAACAGGTACAATGGCACATTCCTGGATACAGTTATTCGAAGATGAGTACAAGGCCTTTGAAACCTATGCAAAAACTTATCCTAATTCATGTACCTTGCTTGTGGATACCTATAACGTTTTAAATAGTGGTATTCCTAATGCTATTAAAGTTTCTAGACAGGTTTTAGAACCAAATGGAATGAGATTAAAAGCAATTAGGCTAGATAGTGGAGACCTAGCATATCTGTCTAAGAAAGTAAGGCAAATGCTTGATGCTGCAGGACTTGATGATTGTAAGATTGTAGCTTCAAATAGTTTAGATGAATATATTATTACTGAATTATTAAATCAAGACGCTAAAATAGATATATTTGGTGTTGGTGAAAGAATGGTTACTGCTAAGTCAGAACCCGTATTTGGTGGGGTTTATAAATTAGTAGCAGTTGAGGAGAAGGGTGAGATTCATCCAAGAATCAAATTAAGTGAAAATGAAGAAAAAATCATTAATCCAGGGTATAAAATGGTTTGGAGATTATATGACAAGGATACACATAAAGCAATTGCTGACGTTATTACATTGGCCCAGGAAACTATAGATGAGACCGCACCTTACACAATCTTTGACCCAGTCCTTATTTGGAAAAAGAAAAAAGTCACTAATTTCTATGGTAAAAAACTTCAAGTACCTATTTTTCTTAATGGAGAATCTGTATATGAATTACCAACTATAGAAGAAATAAAAAATTATTGTAAAACCCAAGTAGATGGAATATGGGAAGAGGTTAAGAGGTTTTCCAATCCACATAAATACTACGTTGATTTGTCCCAGAAACTTTGGTTCATTAAGCAAGAATTGATTCAACAACATAGGAATTCAGAAGATAAAAACGAAGTATAATCTATGAATAAAAGAAGTAAAACCACTATGAAAAATCACAGTGGTTTTACTTCTTTTATTTACTGTGTGGTGGATCAAAAGGATCATTAGGACTAAAGTCATTGTCACTATCAGGTCCATAATTTGGATCCATATTAGTATCATTTGATTGCTTTTTACCACTTTTCTCTTCAGACTTATTTTTCAATGCATTTTTAGGGGTATCATTTGCTAAATCTTCTAGAGTTATTTCACTACGTATATTAGGTTTATTATTTTTAGTCTCTATGTTTATCACCTCAGTTCTATCTAATAGTACCTTATATATTATCTCCATTTATGTTTTTTATAATCCTGGCAATTTATATTTATTTATTTATTTCTACAGGGAATTTTCATCACCAATACATAAGATTTTCATATAATATAGTGTATATAATTTATCAGGGGGATACACATGTATTGTAATACAACAATAAATCAATTTCTTTGTGTTTTTAATGAAATTCAACTATGGAGCCGTATTTCAAGTGAGCATCCAGATTTTCTTAAGACATTAGCTAATCTTTCTAATGTTAATCTACCTAAGACTACAGATTATAAATTATATGATTTTCATAAAAGATTTTTAGACTTATATAAGAATAATGTACACGTATATAAGGTCGCAAATAGCAGTCCTAATCTAAATGCTCAGCACCTTTTAGCTGTGGAAAGGGTTATAGAACAATTTATACTTGTAGATACTGAGGTCATAGCTTTTTATTCTCAACTGACAGAGTTTGGTACTGAAAATAGAGCTTGGCAAAAGTTGGTTGAGCATGTTATTAGTGAGCAGGCTTTCATGCTTGAATTGTTTATAGATTTAAAAAAACAGATAAGATAATAATTATGATTGAAAAGGATTTGACCTAGTAGCATATAGTATACTGTTAGGTCAGTTCAAAATATTCATTTATGGATTTTGCAATTGGATCTGCTAGCATACCTTGGTACACTTCACTTTTTAATTTCGTTTCCTCTTCAGGATTAGAAAGAAATCCACATTCTAAAATAATTGAAGGAATATTAGTATAACATCTTAGAATCTTGTAGGCGCCATTAGCTTTCTTCACTTTCCTTTTATGAGAATTCAAATCCGTATTTAAACTTTTTTGTATTAGGTGTGCCACCTTACTACTTCTTTCATTTTCTGAATACCAAATCTGTGGACCATTACAATTACTCTTCATAAAAAAATTCTAATGAATACTAATAAAAAGATCACAGTTTGACTCTGGTCAGAAAAACCTATAAAAATCTACAAAGGTGATATAGAAATTCTAGAAATTTTCTGTAATTCGCTCTCTCTAAGGAGTCTTGGTTGGACCAGTGTATCTTTGTTAATAGTTGTGACCAGAAACTCAAATACTTCCTACAACCATATTTTGTTTAAAATAAATTATGTCAATCCACCCCCTTTCGGTAAAACATAGCC
>JACMJL010000008.1 GCA_014380625.1 Clostridiaceae bacterium | reverse complement strand
CCTGCAAATGGCTTCCTGTCCATAAAGCGGTACGATAAGTATCATTTTGCTTAGTAACTTCATTAATATTAACAACAAAGGGTTTTGGTCCATGATCCTTCAATTCAGTAATAGGGATACGTTGATTTGAAAAGTCTGAGTTATACATTGGAGTATTAACGCAGTAAGGACATGAATAAGCTCTACAAACATTATACATAATGTTTGAGTTATTCCTATAAGAGTTATAAGGATTATACATATTACGCTTCCTTTCATAGATCTATAACATTATAATATTCTCTATGTTTGGAGAATGTGCTTGATTAACAGTAATGCTATACCTTTTGTTCCTTAACACTTTTATTTAAAATTTCTCATCATTCCTCGTCCATTACCCATCATTCCACCAATATTTCCATGAGAATTAGTATTGCCTTCACAGAAATTGCCTGTGCAACTGGCTTGGTTAGTTTTTAAAGTTTCCTTTAAAGTATCGCCATGTTCTTTAGTTATTGTGCCTTTTGTTACAGCTTCATCTATTGCTTTGGATCTTTCTTCTAGTAAAGCAGTCTGAAACTGTTCTTGTGTCATTCCTTTTTCTTTAGCAAGGTCATATACAGTTTTTCCTAAAGTAAGTTTATCTGTTATCTCTTTGTCAGTTAATCCTAACTTGTTTTTAAGTACTGAGATTACAGAATCATATCCTCTAATTCCAACCATTCTTTTCATTTCTAAAGCCTGGTGGGTTGCTATGTTGTTTTTAGTATTAGTAGTAGTTTCTGCTGCTAATACTGTACCACCAACTCCTAATAATAATGTTAATGTTAAAGCGATTGCTATTTTTTTACTTTTCATTTTTTATTCCTCCTAGAATTAATTTTTTGTTTGGTATGATCATATAATACCGAAATTACAGCTTTAAAAAGTGTCATTTTTGTGACATTGTTATTAAATAAATTTTATTATTCTGCCATAATTAGTACACAACTCAAAGTTGTATAAATGGTATAATTTAAGAAATGGTTATTGGAGGTGATCCTATGGGAAAGAGTTTATTAGTTGCAGATGATAATGAAGAGATTATAAAATTTCTAAATCCTTACCTTATTAAAGAAGGTTTTGAGGTAATTACAGCTCATGATGGAAATGAGGCTTTAGTAAAAAATATGGAATATAAGCCTCAGCTTATTCTTTTAGATATTATGATGCCATATAAAAATGGTTTAGAAGTTTGCAAAGAAATAAGAAAAACTTCCAATGTACCTATTATAATGATAACTGCAAGAAGTGATGATGCTGATAAGATAATGGCATTAGACACCGGAGCTGATGATTACATTGTAAAACCTTTTAGTCCAGGGGAAGTTGTTGCAAGGGTTAAGGCAGTACTCAGAAGAATCGTTACAAGTGAAGTACAAAAGTTAAACAAAATTAAATATAATTGTTTGGAAATAGATATAGGAAATTATTCAGTAAATTTAGAAAATAATAATGTTAACCTAACAAAAAAAGAGATAGAAGTATTATGGATGTTAGCAAACTCACCTAATAAGATAGTTTCGAGGGATGAATTACTTGATAATATATGGGGAACTGAGTATTTTGGAGACCCAAGAACTGTGGATACCCATATAAAAAGGCTACGAGCAAAGTTAAAACTACAGGGACAATACAACTTTGATATCAAAACTGTATGGGCTCTTGGTTATAAATTTGAGGTTAATTATGATTAAGAGAAGTATAACTTTAAAATTAACTGCAGGTTTTGTGTTTATAGTTATGATATCTACTTTGCTTATAGGAGTAATAGCAATAAATATCTTTAAGAACAATATATTTCAGATAAAAGAAAAAACAATTACACAACATGCAAAGGAAATGGAGGTTGTATTAGCACCGTATATTGAAAGCAATACTGTATCAAAGGAATACAAGGATATTCTAAATATAGTTACAGCTGTTGATAATACTAAAGTATGGATAGTTAATCTTAAGGGTGAAATAAATACAATCTATAAATATAAGGATACAGTTGTAGATAAAAGTCCAGAGCTTCAAAAGGCTTATTCGGAAATTATTAAAGGCTCGCTTCAAGGAAAAGGGAAAACAATACAAGAATATAATTCTTATTATGACGAAAATATGATGACAGCAGCAGTTCCAATTAAAGCTAATAACAATAATGTAATTGGAGTAATCCTTGTTCATTCTTCAACCTATGATTTGTTAAATTCTATGAATATATTTTTCCTGTATTTGATTGCTGCACTTCTAGGAGAAATTATTATTGCAGGCCTACTGGGCTTCTATTTTTCTAAAAATATAACGAAGCCAATTAAAATAATTAATGAAGCTGCTCTTAAAATGACAGGAGGAAATTATAAAGTAAGAACAAATATTTATCAAAAGGATGAAATAGGAGAGTTATCAAATTCTTTCGACTTACTTTCTTCTAAATTAGAATTTAATATAGGCCAGCTTTTTGTAGAAAAAAACAAATTAATTGATATTATAACTAGTATGAAAGAAGGACTAATAGCCTTAGATAAAGATTTTAAGCTTATAAATATTAATGATTCTGCCTTAGAAATGTTAAGTTTAAACATATATGATCATAATGTTTTAGAGACTGTAGGATTAAAGATGGTAATTGAAAACTCCTTGAAGGTTAATGAAAAGAAAACTATACTTAAAAATTATGGAGATAAAAATTTGAATTTCTCAGTTTCGCCTGTACTAAATAACATTCATGAAATTACAGGAGTAGTAATTATTATTCAGGATATTAGTGAGCAAGAAAAACTAGAGCAGATGAGGAAGGACTTTGTGGCTAATGTATCCCATGAATTTAGGACCCCACTAACTATAATAAGAGGAAACCTTGAGGGACTATATGACAAGGTGATACCAGAAGAAGAGGTCAATGACAATTATTTTAGACTACTTCAAGAGACTAAACGACTTGAGATAATGGTAAAGGATTTGTTAGATTTAAGTAAACTAGAAGCTGGAAAAGTAGCTTTAGATTTTCAAAAGCTTGATATTAAAGCTTTGCTCCAGGATATTGTAAGGGTATTAAAACCAATAACTAGAGAAAAAAATATAGAACTAGAATTAATAGCTGAAGATAACTTGCCCCCAGTTTGGAGTGACTACGATAAATTAAAGCAACTCTTAATAATTTTCATAGATAATGCAATTAAGTTTTCCTGTGAAAACAGCAAAATACAGTTAGTTATACATTTAAGGGAAACTCTTTCTATAACAATTACTGATTATGGTATAGGTATTTCCAAGGAGGCTATTCCTTTTATTGGGGAAAGATTTTATAAAGCTGATAAGGCTAGAAAATACGCTGATAAGGGTACAGGGCTGGGACTTTCTATTGCTAAACACTTAATAAAACTTCTAAATTGTGAGATGAAAATAGAAAGTGAAGTAAATGTGGGAACAGAGATTAAGATAAATTTCTTAAAGGTTGAATAAAATATTATTAAACATATAGATCTTATTTATAAAACTAAGTTTCAGAGGATTCTTGTAAGAATTTTCTTGAGACTTAGTTTTTTGTTTTACTTATAAATAAAATATATAACTTTTGTCACAATTAGTCCACACTTCAACCTTTTTTAAATGCTAATATTTATAAAAGCAAACAGGAGAGGAGTAATTTTATGAGTCATGGCCGTGGTATGGGATATGGATTTTATGGTTCTTATATATTATCCGTTTTAATTATATTCATAATAATTTCTTTAATAGTCTATTTTTTATATAAAAGAAGGGAAAGTCTTTATTTTGAAAAAAGTATAGAAGTATTGAAAGAAAGGTATGTTCGGGAAGAAATAAGTGCTGAGGAATTTAGAGAAAAGAGATCTGTAATAGAAGGACTAGAAGTTTCAGATTCTGCAGTAGTATCACTAGTAGACAGATACGTAAAAGGAGAGATCGATAGTGAGAAATTTTTTGTGATTTTAGAGCAAATAAAAAAATAAAAAATATTTTGGGGGTAGTATTATGAAAAACAATAAGTATGTTAAGTATCTGAGATGGGTATTGCTAGGGTTCTTTCTAATAATGGTTACAAGAGAAACGTATTTACATCAGATTCAAGGCGGAGGGGTAGCACCTTCAATACATGCCTTATGTCCCTATGGTGGACTCGAAACCCTTTATAGTTTAGTTTTTGGAGGGACTTTTTTACAAAAAATATTTTCAGGTACCATGATACTGTTAGAAATTACTTTAGTACTAGCATTAGTATTTAGAAGAAGTTTTTGTGGTTTAATATGTCCCTTCGGAGCCCTTCAAGAATTCTTTGGAATTATAGGGAAAAAGATATTTCGTAAAAGATTTATTATGCCTTGGAGAATAGACAAGCCATTAAGGTATTTAAAATATTTTGTTTTAGTAGTTACTATATATTTTGCATGGAAAACCGCAGGACTTTGGATGGATCCATATGATCCATGGGCAGCTTATGGACATGTAACTGCTGGATTTAATAGCTTAACCACTGAATATTTAATAGGAACAATAACATTAATTATTATTTTAGTTGGTTCTTTGCTTTATGATAGATTCTTTTGTAAATACCTTTGTCCAATGGGAGCCGTATACGG
>JACMJL010000333.1 GCA_014380625.1 Clostridiaceae bacterium | reverse complement strand
TTTGCCTCATTGATAATTTCAATTCTAATGATTTCCATTTCTCTTTTTGCATTCTGTTTAATCCGCTCAGCTTCTTGATTCGCTTCGATTAAAATCTGTTCTGCTGTGTCATTGGCTACTTTAATTATCTTATTTTTAATTAAGACAGCCTCATCCTCATCGATAATTTCCTCCGCTTCAAGAGTTGGTATTACCTCGAACAGAGTGATATAATTATCTATACAAACGGGTTCACTGAAACTCACGCAATTATTTTTAAGGATTCTGGAATTATACAATAATCTCATCTCCTCCGCCTCTTGAAATAACGATCTCACCAGCATCCTCAAGCTTCCTGATTATATTAACAATCTTCTGTTGTGATTCCTCAACATCCTTGAGCCTTACAGGACCCATGAAATCCATGTCTTCCTTTATCATCTCAGACAGACGTTTGGACATATTGGAAAGAATAAGCTTTTGAACTTCTTCTGTTGCACCTTTAAGGGCAATAGCAAGCTGATTATTTTCAACTTCCCTAAGAAATCTCTGAATTGCACGATTATCAAGGTTAAGAATATCTTCAAATATAAACATCCTTTTTCTAATTTCTTCTGCCAACTCTGTATCTTCAATTTCAAGGGTTTCCATAATATGTTTTTCTGTTCCTCTGTCAACACTATTTAAAATATCAACAATCGCCTGTACTCCACCTGCTGCAGTATAGTCTTCAGTAACAAATGAAGCAAGCTTCTTTTCAAGAACCTTCTCAACCTCTTTAATTACCTCAGGTGAGGTTCTATCCATAGTTGCAATTCTCTTAGCCACTTCTGCCTGCTTGTCTTGCGGCAAGGCAGATAGAACTGTTGCAGACTGAGTAGGCTTTAAATAAGACAATATAAGAGCGATTGTCTGTGCATGCTCCCCTTGTATCGAATTGAGCAATTGGGATGGATCTGCTTTGCGGACAAAATCGAAGGGTCTTACCTGCAATGATACCGTGAGTTTATTAATTACATCAATAGCCTTTTGTGATCCAAGTGCTTTTTCGAGGATTTCTTTGGCATAATTAATACCACCTTCTGCGATGTACTGCTGGGCAACGCAAATCTGATAAAATTCCTCCATGACCTTTTGCTTCTCTTCAGGAGATACACTTCTAATATTTGCTATCTCTAGTGTTAATTGTTCTATTTCTTCTTCTTTAAGGTGCTTAAAAATATCTGCTGAGCGTTCTGGCCCAAGTGAGATCAACAGCATGGCAGCCTTTTCTTTACCCGAATATTCTATTTTAGCTGAACTTCCACGAGCCATTAAATCTACCCCCAATAATATAAAACTTGAAAATAATAAAACATTTTGATATAAAGATTTTAATAAATTATACAATAACCATCTGAATTACAATTATCTAAGAGTTATTGTTTCGACAATTTTACTTGGTTCTATTCGTAATCATCTCCAAGCCAATTTCTAAGTAGTTGAGCTACAGAATCAGGATTTTGAGTTACGAATTTTTCTATCTGCTTTTTAACTTCTGATCCACCTTGCAAATGAATATCCGGTAATTCAGACTCTTGTTCTATATTATTCGATACTACAGCAACTTCGCTAAAAGCCGCAATTTGGTCTTTTGAAGACTTTCTTCTAGGTATTAAAGCGATGAGTATCGCAATTCCTAACACAGCTAGAAGTGCAAACAATCCATACTTTTCTATGCTTTTTGCAATGGTCTCTGCAACAGTAGGCTTTATAACCTCGACTGGAAGAACTTTCAGCGTTGTTACACTAATATTTTTTACAGGTATTCCAGCAGCTTTACTGGCAATTTCTTTTACTTGCTGTATAAATTCAGGAGTCAAGCCAGATGCATCTTTTACCTTGTCTCCATATAGTAGCGTTACAGCACTTGTTGTACTTTCAGCAATTACATCACCAAGGGACTTCTCTTGTTCTTTTTGCACTTTTGTAAACTCAAAATTCTCGGTTTTATCTGATTTTGTATAATTTGAATTCCCAGTACCACCAATCTGATATGTTGGAACTGTTCCCGTCCCAGGATTGGTGTCTGCACCTGGTGCAGCGCCTGTAGCGCCATTTGTCAGATTTTCTTTGATTTCTTTTTTACTGATAAGCGCGCCATTATCCAGACCCTCTGGCTTCAAAACTTCATTAGAAGATGTTTTTAGCGAGTTAAAATCCAGAACTGGATTTACGGAAACTCTTATTCCTTCAAAATCAGAAAACTGACCAACAAACATGTCCTTTATACTTTTTTCAAGTTCTTTCTTTTTCTTTTGGGTCATATCGTATTGAAATGTAGCACCGCTCTCCGCAGTCATAGTATCGTCAGATAAAACATTTCCTTGCGTATCAACTACCGTTACATCCTTAGGATTTAGGTTTTCTACTGAACTCGCGACCATTTTGATTATGCCATCCACTTGCTTGGCATTAAGTTCATTTTTTGTTTTTACTACAACATTGGCTGTTGGCTTGGAAGCCTGCTTTCCAGTAATAAAGATACTCTGTTCCGGCATTGCCAAGGTTACATCAGCATCCTCTACATTCTCTAACATCTTGAGCTTTGTTCCTAGGCTTTTCGCTTTGTACTCTTCCCAAAGCTTTTTCTTATCTGCTTCTGTGCTATTAATTTTTATTTTATTAAAAGCATCATCAAAGGTCATTCCGCTTGACTTCGGATAGCCCTCTTGAACAAGGGCGGCTTGCGCCTTATTATTATTGTTTTTATCAACACTTAAGCTTTTTCTATCATCTGACACTAAGTAGTTAATTTTTTTTGCGTCAAGGATCTTGGTCATCTGTCCTAATTCTTGCGAATCAGCATTACTAATCAGTGGTACATATTCTTTACGTGTAATAAAGTATATACTACCCAAAATAGTAGCTAGAAGAACTGCCACAGTAATTACTAGTCTATATTTTTGCGACTTATCTAAATTATTCCAAAAAATTTTAATCTTATCCTGAATTGCTACCAATATATCAGGCACTCAAAACCCCCACCCTTAACCGTCACTTAAATTTAGATTTTTCAATAAATTAGCTAGAATAAGCTCTCATTTCATATTCATGAATTCTAACAGTTTGATGTTATTTAGCTCAAATATAGCAGGTTGTTCCTTTTTAGATACATTATCTTTAAAACAAAATATATTGTAATATTATATAACTTTCATAAAAAGGTATTTCTAAAATAAAATAGCTAACTATCTATATCTGCATCCTCATGATTTCTGTATAAGCTTCCATTATCTTGTTTCTAACCTGAACGGTCAGTTGCAGTGCAACCTCTGCTTTTTCTGCCGCTATCGTCACTTGATGAATATTATCTGTTTTACCAGCGGCAAAATCCACACTTATCTGTTCAGAGTCAATTTGTAACTGGTTTACATCATTAAAGGCCTGGTTTAGATAGTCACTAAAACTAACTGTATTCGATGATTTATTTCCATCAGTTATACTTTCACTACGAGGCTGTTGAACCTTATAATTACTAATTAAACTATCAATTCCCGCAATTGCTGCCATAAAAACCTCCACATCTAAAAAATAGAAAATAATTTTTACCTACCTATATCAAGTGCTTTCATGGCCATCCCCTTTGTTGCATTAACAGCCGTTACGTTTGCTTCGTAAGCTCTTGTAGCAGAGATCATATTGACCATTTCTGTAACAACGTCAACATTGGGTAGTTCCATGTATCCCTCAGCATCCGCATCTGGATTACCTGGTTCATAAACCTTTTTAAAAGCAGAAGTATCTTCTACAATTTGGGAGACCCTAACACCATCTCCTGCACTATCTCGTCCACCTTCTGCATCCTTTAAATATTTTGAAAAAGGAGCTTGAGAATTTCTTTCTTCAAAGAGTACAACTTTTCGTCTATATGGCGTTCCATTCTCGGTCCTTGTAGTATTTGCATTTGCGATATTTTGGGATATTGTATCCATACGAAGTCTCTGTGCAGAAAGTGCAGACGCACCACTGTCTATCGCTCTAAAAAAGCCCATTTATTTACCTTCTCCCTTCACTTATTACATGCTTCATTTTCTTATATGCACCACTTACACTTTGAGCTAGAGAATTGTATTTAATTGAATTTTTAGCAAGTTCAGCCATCTCACCTTCAATGTCTACGTTGTTGCCATCTAATCTGTATTTTAACTCTTTATTATCCACCTCTATCTTGGGATCTAAGTTCTTTGGTGATAGTGTAATGTGCCTAGGATCAGAAGTATTTAATTCAATTTCATTTTTATCTAAAACTTGAGTTAATACATCTTCAAAACGCACACCACTTCTCTTAAAATTGGGTGTATCAACATTTGCAATGTTATTGGATATTACTTCATTTCTTTTCCATGAAGAATCAAGAGCTTTTTCCAAAATCTGAGTACTATTACTAATTATATTCATACTTCTCCACCTCTTAATATTATACACCAATACTATTCGACAATATGTTATTAATTCCTTTAACAAATGCGTTATATTTTAATTAAAAGAAGGTTAAAGATAGATTAATAACGCACAAAACAGCTTTAATTGAGCTTTTTCCATATTTTATCACAACAAACCCCAAATAACAACATTTTTTCAGTATCAATTATTTCCTTATTTTCCTAAGCTTTTATAGGACTAATTACCTATTGTAATTTTGCATAAATATGATTAAATACTAATATTTATTATCTAAGCTTTCTAAAGATATATTTATATAGATTTTTATTAAAAATAGATATAAATTAAGGATTTTAGTATAAAAATCCATTTCAACTGTACATTTATACTAAAAAAAAGATTGCAACTATGTGCAACCTTTTTTATCATCCTACTTAAAATTTAAGATAAAAAATTATTTCAGTTTAGGTTTTGATTTTATACTTTACTATTCATTATTAGATCTTTGCCTTAACTTCCAATATGGCTTCTATTGCTCTCTTTGAAATCTCAGAATTTTTTTGACGCTTATCTCTTATTCGTTGATTCAATGTATCCACAATCCCAAAGTTCACATTCATAGGTTGGAAATTCTTAACACTACCATCGCTGATATAATGACTTAAAGCACCAATTGCTGTAGAGGTCGGGAAAATAATCTTATCTTTTTGTAAAAACAAATGAGAAGCATTTATTCCTGCATTTAGTCCTGAAGCAGCTGACTCTACATATCCCTCTACTCCAGACATTTGACCCGCAAAGAATAGATTTTTTTTAGAAATATAGTTAAAGGTAGCGTCTAGTAGCTTCGGTGAATTAATGAAGGTATTTCTGTGCATAACTCCATATCTTACAAATTCTGCTGCCTCAAGTCCAGGTATAAGACTAAATACTTTTTTCTGATCTCCAAATTTTAAATGAGTCTGAAAGCCTACAATGTTATATAGGGTTCCTTCCTTATTATCTTGTCTCAATTGAACTA
>JACMJL010000332.1 GCA_014380625.1 Clostridiaceae bacterium | reverse complement strand
TTTTAGGAGTTAAAAAAAACGCTATATTCATAATTTTGTTGCCTCACTTTTTAATATAAATATTTTTAATTTACTCTCTCTTATATTATAACTCTTATTTCTATAAATAAAATTAATAAATTCTAAACTTTATGTTAATTAATTATTCCCATTGTTCCCACGCTTCTGGATTATAGCCTATGGTGGCTACTTTTCCATTTCTAACTATTGGTGTGTTGTATAACCTAGGATTATTAAAAAGTATTTCTTGTTTTATAATATCGCTTCTAATACTATCAAGATTCAACATTTTATATTCTTTTGCTTTAATATTAATTAAATTATTAATGCCAATAGAATTTTTAACACTTTCTAACTCTCCCTTACTTAATGCCTTTTGACTTAAATCTATAAATTGATATTTAATTTTTCTTTCTTTAAAATATCTTTCTGACTTTTGAGTATTAAAACATTTTTTCACACCAAATATTTGAATATTCATAAACTTATCACTCCTACTTAACACTACTTCATAAAGATTGTAAACAGGTTAGGATTCATTCTTTTTTTACCTGGTGCAGCTTTTTCGTACCCTTTCATTGCGCACATTGCAACAACCCGCCTAGGATATGCTTGAGCTGAAACTATTGAACCAACTATGATAATATCTTCATTTATTTCCTTAACTGCATCTAAAAATCTAAAACCTTCTTGATTTCCTATATATTTTGTAGTTATAAATATATCCGAAACCTTTTCTTCTGAAACCGTTGAATTTAATAAAAATCCACAGGGTGGTACTTTTACCCCTTTGCCATTATCATCAAAAGACATGGTGTAGGGTGTTGTATTTAGAATAGTTCTACCATTACTAAAGGTAATAACTTTAATTCCCTCACCATTTACTTGAATTTCATCAATAATTTCAGCTTCTAGAGTAGCATTTTCAAATAGTTGGAAGCTTATCTCTGAATTAGGAAATTCTTTTGATAATTCATCAAGCAATATCTCCTGAACCTCAAATATTTCGCATTCTAGTCGGACTGCTTCCTCGCTTATATTATATGTTTTTTTCATTTTTAAAACTCCTTTTAATTCCATTTTGTTATTTTTAAATTATCTTTAAAGTTTAACCATTACTTCTCCATAGATAATACTATCATAAATTTCAGAGAATGCAAAACCAATGCTTTATTTTATCAACTTGTTAATTCTAGCAGATTAACAAATATACTGAACATAAAAAGAACCATCAGAATTATAAGTATTCTGATGGTTCTTTTTTCTATTATAAGTTTTCTGGCTTTTAACCACTCCATACCCCCTATTTGTTTCCTGTAGGTATTCATGTATCTTATCTATCTTAGTGCTTACATATCCTCCTACAAGCGTAAGGCTTAATAAATTAGTATTTGACATCTTTTCCTTAACTTGATATGTTTTATTCTTCTTTGACATATAAATTCTCCCCTTTTCTTTTAAATAGAAAAAGCTACTTGTTACCAAGTAGCTTTGATAATTAAATTAAATTATCTTTGAAATCCTCTATTGTTCTGTTGTTTCTTAGCTCTTCTACAATCAGCACATCTCTGTGGCTCATTCTCGAATCCTTTTTCTTTGTAGAACGCTTGTTCGCCTTCTGTGAATACAAATTCTTTACCGCAATCTTTACATGTTAATGTTTTATCTTCCATTTTAAACATTTCTCCTTTTACATTAGGGATACAAACTCTCACAACTCAAAATTCCCTAAAAAAGGAGAATAGTTCGTTTAATGATATTTAATCTCTTCTAATGTATTCAGTATATCAGATTACTTCTATATTTACAAGTAAAAAATTTAAAAACTATAAAATGTTCTAATTAATTATAATTATAATTTAAATATAAAGTGCACATAATATATTTGAGGTGATTATAATAGGAAATATTTTATTAGGAATTTTAATCTTATTGGCAATATTTATTGTTTTTGGTTTATTCTGTTTCATACTATATAAAAGATCTAAATAAATAATTTTATCAAAATATCTGAACTGTTTAATTTGTCACTATACCGAATATAGTTATATTAGTACCCGTTGATTTTTCATTTTTGGTCTTAGAAATTTTTAAAGTTATTTTATGATTTCCTTGTAACTTACTAGATATAACATCTTCATATTTTACTTCAAGTGGTAGATAAGTATCCAATACTTTTACTAAAACATTATCAATGTAGACATCAATTTTTCCACCATTTTTATTTTTAATGTAAGAAATCCCTACTAAACTAGTATTACTATTAAAGGTTAATGAACTTCCAAGAGCACTTCCTAAAAACCTACCATTGCCTTTTTCGAAGCCAGCAATATTTTCAAAATTTGTTGCAAAATTAAATTTATCTAATTTCAATGTATCACCGTACAATAAATTTGTCTCTATGTATTTAGTAGATCTTTTATCACTATAATTAGTTTCAATTAATTTAGAGATTGCACCGGCATAATAACTATATCCTTGCGCGTTAGGGTAAACTCCATCAGCGGTTAGCTTATCATACTCTATTGATGACTGTTTAAAAACCTCTCTGGTATCTATATATTTTAATCCATAGTGGTTTGATATATCTTTTATTATTTTAGTAAAATCATTATCAACTTTTATATAACTTTCTATCATAGGCACTATTTCTGTATTAGGATTATTACTCTTAACTCTTTTAATTAAATTTTCATAAAACATTTGGTATTGACTTATACTCAAAAAATTCTGGTTGTCTTGCCCAAAGCATATAAAAACAAGGTCATATTTTTTACTTGAGTCTCCTAAGCAGTATTCACTCCAGCCTCTAAATACAGTTGTGCCTCCTCCAGTTATTAGACTTACGGTTGCATTAATCCCATATTTATCGTTAAAGCTTTTTTTAACCACATTAAACCACTTTGCTTGCTCAGCTTCTACACCTTGTCCCTCTGCAATCCCGTCACCAATCACTAAAATTGATATATCTTTTTTTTCTAAGATTTTATCATACAAATTAAAGTTACTAATTCTTTCATCCTCAGTTTTCAGCCTTATCCTTTGTTCTTGCAAAACCTTTTGAACTATGGTTGCATTGGATTGTTCTAACTTTTTATCCTTGTTTACTCCACCAATTATTACAAATATACAAAGTATTATCAGAAATATGCAACTGAAAGTAGAAAAGGAAATTTTACGTTGTCCTTTCATCAATATCCTCCCCATATATAATTTCTCCTTTAATATTGTATCATAAAATTATAATTAATAGCACAATTTTTCATAATTCGCTAAGGAATTATTGATCTTATTCGTGCTGATTATCTTGTTTAAATATTGATATGTTTTGAGCTCCAAATTATGTAATAGTTACCAAATACTTGCAAGGAAAAAAAACTAGGTAAAACCCTAGTTTCTTAAATTTACTTTTATAATTATAAATTACTTTAATTTTGTGTAGGTTGGTTATTCGCATTATTTTTCATAGTTTCTTGAACCTTTTGGTTTATTGCATCAGCCTGCGGTTGGGTTATAACTCCACTTGTTATCAAAGTATTTAATTGACTATTTCTAGGTCCACCTAATCCACTTCCGGTTCCCTTCTGCTGTCCTTGTTGATTATTTTGTTGCTCATTTGGTTTGCCATTCCCACTTGTTTTATCACTGCCCTTCATGCCTTGATTACCTGACTGAGGGACATTCTTTGTAACTGCTTCAAGAACTTTATCAGATTGTTCTTGTGTGATGGTGCCGGCTGTAACTAAAGATTTAAGTGCATTTTCATATCTTGTTTTAATTGCAGCTGGATCAAAGTTTCTATTACCCATTTGTCCGTTACCCCTTGTCTGTGCAGTAGCATCTGATTTTTTAGAGCTACAACCGATAAACATCACCATAGTTATGCTAGCTATAATTAATATTGAAGTAATTTTTTTTACATTTCTCATTTTCTTACCATCCTTATTTAATTATATATTTTTTATTTTATTAGTTTATTCTTAGATTATGATAATTACATGGCAGATTTATGAATAATATATTAACAACATCCTCATTGAAGTTTTCAGTATAAATAACCTAAAAAAAATAAAAATAGATAGTTAGTTGTACTATCTACTTTTTACTAATCATGCTTAATTTGTTGTGTAGAATTACTTGCCTCACACGCTTAAATTTCATAAATATTGTTTATAAAATATTGAATAGCTTCTTTAATTTCCTCTTCATCACAATCAAATATACTTTTATTTATTATTGTTCCTCTAACAATTTCTTTAATTCCAAAATGTATCTCTTTGTCAATAAGTTTAAGGTAAAATTTATCAAAGGATATTCTTTTAAAACAAACTATATTATCAACAGTTGCTTGATTTAGATTAATATTAGATGTATTTGCTTTTAATGACTTTTTGATATCCAAACATGAACTTCTAAAGGCCGTTTCAATCATTTTATACACTTTATATTTCTTGTCAATATCTTCTACTATAGAATCAAACCATGCCACATTTACCGCCTCCCATCAAATACATAATTCGATAATAAAGTAGAAATCCCTCTACTTATCAGCAATAAAACGTACCCCATATTCCACTATAAAACGACATAGGTAAATTTAAGTATATTTTCTTATTATAGTAGAATAATATGAGTATGAATTTTGCTCATAGAAAAAAGGGGTGCTGTTAAGTTGAAATATCATAAAGATTTAATTGTAGGTTTTATTGGTGCGGGATCTACTGTATCCGCTGAAATTGTTACTCAAGTATCAGTATTTTTAGGTTTTGCCAAATATAGCACTTATACTTTATCCAGTTTACTTATTTCAGGGAATAGGCCCTCTCTAATACTAGGCTTGTTCGTATGTCCAATAGTGAGTAGTTTTATTGTAACTGTCTTATTTCATGTGTTTAGAAAGTTAGGATCGAAGCATTTAGTGTTAAAATGCATTGAAGTCAGCTTATTAATGTGGATATCTTTAGAGTTTATATTTACAATCTATTTTGAGGGTAAGTTAATTCCCATAAGACCAATGAGTGCTTACTATTCTAATTTAATCGGAGCTATTATTTACGGAATTACGGTAGGTGTTCTAATGGATAAATTCGTATTTGAGGAGCCCGTGGAGTACAGTGCCTAGCAATTTTATAATATATTTCATCCAACTTATAAATTATCTACATAATCTTTGGCTTCTTTCAATCCAAGTCCGGAAGATTTTCTATATTGTTTTATTGCTTCAATTTTCTTACCTTTTGCAACAAGAATTTTTAGTTCCTCATCGAGAGAATTTTCAGCTACCCCAACCTGCTTTGCAATCTTATTTAAAATTAAATTAATATCCGTCAAGTTATCCACATACTCTTTAGCTTCCTTTAACCCAATACCAGATGACTTTCTAAATTCTTTTATTGCTTCAATTTTCTTACCTTTTGCAATGAGATTTTTTAAATCATGATCTAAAGAAGTCTCTGGTATCCCAACCTGTTTGGCAATCTTATCTATAATAAATTTTAAACTCACCATATTTTTTTTAAGTGGATCATCTTTGATTATAAATAAACTCATCATTGATATACCTATCAACATACCTATAAATAAACCAGTCATTGTGCTCTCCATATAATACCTCAACTCCTCAATAATTAATCTAATTCAATATATTCAACCTCAGTTTGATTCTCAAATTTCTTTTTAAATTTGTAGGCTTCATATTTAATCTTAATAGCTTTTTCAATATTTGCTATAATAATATTTGCTTTTTCTAAATCCACTCCATCAAAATTACATATAGGCAGTACGTTGCTAAGATTGCTATTATTACTATTAAAATCTATTAACCCAATTGGTATTACTTTGTTTTCTCCTAGTTCTCCATCCTTTTCAATTATAAACTCAATATCGTTTTCTTTTAGAAATTCTTTACTGTTAAGATTGTTAATATCAATCCATGCAGTATTCTCTTTACATATTTTTTCTGTATTTAAAAAGCAATAGAAATTTCTATTGTTCTCTAGTAGTGCAAAAATCACACCATAATTTACTTCTGACCATGATTTAAATTCTTTTGATATTTTCAACTGCCCTCATCCCCTCACAAATTGTTATTTTAATTATACCATTATATGTTACATAAGTTAATAACTTACACATAAAAAGAGCTAATCTCTTTGCTCCCGTTCATTCTAAAATACAATTTGGAATTAACCGCATATAAAGATTATACAATTAATGGTATGGCGCTTTCAATATAAACTTCTTATTTTGCTTTGAAATAAAATGCTTTTGTATAAATTAATTTTCCTAGGACAAAATATTTTAGAAATGATTTTATATTCTGAATGGAGGTGAAATTAATGACTAACAAGAATAAGAAAAATATTCTTAATAACCTAATACATAATAGTAAGAATGAGACTAATGATATAGATACAAACGAGGCTGCTGATAACTCAAACCAGAAAACTGATAAAAACTTAATTAATAGAAATGATAAAATTAAGTTTCAAGACTAATAATGCTCTACTTAACCAATATAATGTAATAGCTGAGCGTTATGAAAGTCAAAATATAATAATTACAACCAATTAAACCCATTGATAACTCTTTCAAAAAAAGATATACTGTAATCGTAACAAATAGGCGATTATTTACTATTTACGGTAGTGGTAATCCGATTTGCACGAAGGCTATCTAATTATAAGTTAGATAGCCTTTTCTTTTTGGTTTAGATACCCATCCTAAAAGTTAGCATACTCTCAATATATTACAAGGCTTTTTCAATCATATCCACAAGTCCTTGGTCTTGTTCTTCTAAAGAATTGTATATCTCTTGATACCTTAAAATAATAATTAGTGGCAATCTAAAATTGACGTTAGTTTTAATTGTTTACAACTATTACTATGTTATCCAAAAATGGTGATGATGTAATGATTAATCTATGGTACACTAAATTAATATAGTTATTGTTAATAGCAGAATAAAAGAAAATATAAGGAGTTAATATGAGTAGATTAAAATTAGTTTTACCAACACTAGAGTATAGAGAGAAACTTATGGATTATAAAACAGAATTTATTGAAAATGAAGATAGCATGGACGGTTCTGCAGGTTTGAGAAATGCTGAGACTTTTGAAGAATGGTATAGTGCACTTTGTGATAATTTAAAAGAAGAAACTGTAAGAGAAGGGTTAGTTCCCGCAACTACATTTATGGCTATTTCTACTAAGGATGGTAGTTTAATTGGCATGATCGATATTAGGCATCGATTAAATGATTATTTGTTAAATTTCGGTGGACATATTGGGTATAGTATTAGAAAATCAGAAAGGCAAAATGGCTATGCAACTGAAATGTTAGGACTAGCCTTAATAGAATGTGTAAAACTAAATATTAAAAAGATTTTAATTACTTGCGACAAAGATAATGTTGCATCAGCAAAGACAATTATAAATAATGGTGGAAAGTTGGAAAATGAAATAGCAGAAGGAAATCGAATTACTCAAAGATATTGGATAATTCAAAATCCATAATCCTCTTATACCGTTGATAAAATCTATATGCAACTACTTTTAAAACTGACCCAACAAGGCAGATTGTCATGCTTACATATTTGTGTGAAAGCAATGATGGAGAAGTTATTTTATCATCAGCGCATATGGACTATCAATGGGTTACAAAAGAACAATTAAAACTATTTCTACCTCAAAAAATAATTACGAACTTTGAGAAAAACAATGTATTTGAACGGAGATAACAGTAGGCTTAATTGTTTCAATGGTAGGTGGTTTCAGTACTGATAGGAATAGTTCTAAGCACCAATTATATTCTACATTTGTCTAAAGAAAACATAATAGCCTATTCTGAGTTTACCCAGAAATAAATGTTGGTTTGCATGGATTTTATGATGAGACTACGAAAACTACTCCGCTACCACATAAAAAAATTGCCATACTGGCTGGATTTGGCTGGATTGGAAAAAATAATTTATTAGTTACACAGGAATACGGAAGTGCATTGTGTATGTGTAGTGTATTGACAAATGCACCATAACCAACTGAAAACAGGTCAATAATGATGCCTAAATGCGTGGAATGTACTGTTTGTAAGGACATTTGTCCTGCGGGAGTTATACATGGCTATACATGGAAAATAGGTATGAAAAATAATAGTTTTGGGTAAAAAGGTAATACAACATTATAAAAGAGTTAAGCAATTAGTTTAACTTTATATTTAAAACACCACAATATCAATCTAACCTCGTTATACTTTTATTTACTCTTATTTACTTCACATTTCATAAAGTCAGTTTTTACCTTTATTATTTTATTTTTCGCCTATTTTTCATTCTATTTGAACCCGAAATATAGTTGAAGTATTATGTCTATCAGCATCCCAAGAAGCAAATACATTAAATATATATTCTCCCTTTTCTATGGGGAGAGTAAATACGTAATCTTTTCCCCCACCAGTAAATGTTTTATATTCCTTGTATTTATCTGTATTCACTATTTGAACTATCTTCATATCTTTAGGTTTTGAAGGAATTAATATATGAATAGCATCCCCAGATTTAGCAATAAATTTTGAAGTCTTTTGACCAACAATAAATTCACCTTCTGTCTCATAACTACTCCCTCCACTTTTGGGTATCCAATTATGATCTCCAAGTGAAGTTGGTATAGCTTTGCCGTTATACTTTACTACGGTTTTAGGAGGGCTAAATGGTATTTCAGATGTCAATTGACTATACACATAACCTCCACCCCATATAAGCAAAACAGTAAAAATTATAATTGCATTTTTAGTAATATACCTCTTGATCATGTTACACACCCTTCATTGCTACAATATAATAAGTGTCTTTTAACTATTCCCTCAATGTTATCGCTAAACTGGGCCTCAACATCTTTGGAGTTATATACCGCTAATATCTTCAATATATTTTTGGGCTTCTTTAATTCCAAGGCCAGTGATTATTTAATAAAACTCTACGGTATAGAACTTGTCTTTGTTATTTTTGTTAAAATCACATTAGGTATAAATTTTGTTATTGAAGAGGGTATTAATCGTAAATCCTCATTATCTATTCCTTTAGTTATTACCAATATAAAGCCATAGATAAGTCCACCTAAAATGATTGCCAAAATTGTTGAAAGTGCATTTGATATATATGTATTAACTAACAACCTAAAAAATCTAAACATAATATATTGCGAAGGATAAATAATAATCCCCATCAACAATGCTGAAATAAGTGGTTTAAGTGAAATCCTAAACAATGATAATTTTATTTTTAATGTCCTACTTATTACCAAATGATTTAGAACTAATGGAACTATAAAATATGTCATATTTCCAAATAATGCACCATAAATATTTATACTATGAATTGCCACCACATTATAATTTATAAACACCTTGAGTATTATACCCAATAAAATATACGCTGTAGCTATATATAACTTCCCAATACCTTGTAGTATTGTGGTTTGTATTAAAACTATTGACCATAAAACTACAATAGCTGAACCATATACCATGAATTTATATCCTTCTTGACTTCTCGGAAAGAGCATACCATATATGGGCTTACCTAACATTGCAAATCCAATTGCAGAAGGTATAGCAATTATGAAACAAATCCTAAAAGAATAAATTATTTTCCTTCGTATTTCATTCTGTTCCCCCAATATATTTGAAGCTGAAATTGATGGTAATAGTGCCATTGAAAGTGCTGAAATAATTGTAATAGGCACATTTATCAATGTGTTAAATTGACTGATTATGCCAAATAATGAACTTGCAATATCATCACTAAAACCTGCAATTAAAAGTCTATCTTTTACATTAATCATATCTATGAGACTACCTGCATTCTGCATTCCAAGGCATATTGTTATAGGAATTGCATACTTAATAATCTTATCAAAGAGTTCTTTTGTGCTAAAATTCATAGGCTTAGACTCTTCTTCTTCCTTACTAATAGATATTTTATCCTTTGTATATACCCTTAACATATATACAATTGCTGCAAATGCTCCTAACGAAGTACCGATTGTTGCCCCAGCACACCCAGCCTCAATTCCATATTTTATTAACAAACATGCAAATAACAGACTACTGGCTACGTTTATGAATTGTTCTATTATTTGAGATACTGTTGTAGGTATCATATTACCACTTGCTTGAAAATACCCACGATAAACAGAAAGTATTGATGTAAAGAAAATTGCAGGGGATAAAGTTTTAATTGCTATAGAAGCCTTTGGAAACTTTATCATCAAAGATAATGGTACTGCAAAGAAATACATTAATAAAGACATTCCAAGTCCAGTTAAGGCCATAAACAAGAGTATTAATTTAAAATTTCTCGTCCTATCTTTATAATGTTTTTTTGCAATTAGTTCAGATAATAATTTTGCCGTAGCAACCGACATACCCGAATTAGTAATAACATATATAAAAATATATATAGTATATACAGCCGAATATACTCCAAAGCCTTCTCTCCCTATAATAAGAGTTACAAGTATTACATATAGTAAAGAAGGTATCTTAACTATTAACGAGCCTAATGTTAATATTGTGAATCCATTTGATACTGATTGCTTTTTCATATTCAACTCCTTGCTAACCTTATTTTGCAGCCCTCTACGTATACAATGTAAATATAAGTGAACTATTAGCCACTAATAGTGCTGCTAGTGAGATATAATTATATTTTTCTAGCCACATTTATCACCTCACATAGCAACTATAATTCGCTATAAAAGGGAATATTCCTCTAAATGATTTCCAAACTAAAAAAGACATGTAATTTATAATTTTTACACATCTTGGATTTGGTTTTTTATTTTATTAAAAACGTTGTTGAATATATGGCAATTTTATAAAGTATCCACATAATCTTTGGCTTCCTTCAATTTTTATACTATTGACCATTTAAACAGCTTAGATTTATTGTAATGCTTTGTACAAATTCAGCATTATTTTTAATTATCATGTTATCCCTATCCTCCTACACTTAATTCACTTAATCCGTCATAGAAGACAACTATGACTTAATGATATATGTTTATTATACATATATTCCCATAGGTTATCAAAATAAAACTGATATTTGATTCACCCTATAAAAATGGTATAAAACATTGAGACAATACTCACACCATACAATTCTCCAAATAGAACACCTAAAATAATTGATATTAAACTAAATATTATTGCTTTTATCAATGGGTATTTTACCTTTTTTCTTTTATTACTTTTATAATTAACAATATATAATATCATTAAATATAAAGTAAGAATAATTATGCCAAATGTTTTTTCTGTAATCGAAGAGTGAGGTGATTCTTCTAACCACATTTTTTTATCCCCAAAATATAAAATAAAACTTATAGCAACAATAACCGCAAACAATGATACCCAAATCATGTTAAACATAGTAATTAAAAATCTCTTTCTTACAGTTCTCATATTAAATCCCCCCTATCTCTGACATATAATATTATACCGTATTTTTACAAATCTACAAAGTTATAATATTTACAATTATAAAAACAATTTCACACCAAATCAAGGCCATACAAGCCTTTCTAAGCACTTTAAAATCGCTAGTCAACACTTATATCCCTGAAAATAAAATTTATATTCATATGGTATGTACAGCCGTTTAATTTTCATATATAGCAGGTTTGTTCTAATCCCACATACTTACTTCACCATAAACATAGAATATTTTACCATTTACATCCTAATTTACAAATCTAGAATACTAATCCATAAAAGTACTTTTGTTTCATATATTAAAGCACTATTACCCCCTACCTAAAAAAGTCTTACTTTCAGAATTATGAAGTATCGGGGGGTACAAAAAAAAATCAAAATTCATCCCTTGAATATTTTTTTCTAGTTCCATAATCTTAAACTCTTTTTCAATATAGTTAAAAAACCTTTTAAAGTTCTTGGACTGATTTTTCTTATATCACAATCAAATAAAAATTCTTTTAATTCTTAACTTATTAACACAAAAAACACCCCTCATATTGATTAATTATCAATACAATAAGGTGTTCAATTAGTACATCCATAATTGAGATACATAAACTTATTCGTATACCATACTTAGAAGTGCCTCAAAGTTCCTATCCTTCCCATTCCTCGGGGAATTCAGTATTGTGGTAGACATCTTGTACATCGTCGTATTTTAGCCTAGTTTCCACAGACTAAACGTACTGTTTTCAATGGTTTACACATATTTATATACTTTAAAACAACTCTAAAAAGTTGTATGTTTATCATAGTCTATGACGTTTTAAAACCATAGTCGATTACCTGTATATCATACTCCAATTTCAATTTTCTTTCAATATCAAAAAAATAGACCATAACATTTCCTTTTGCAATTGTACTTGCCTTATCGTTTAATCGCACCCCTCTGAACTGGTTTAAACCCATCTGCCCAAATAGTTGAATCATCAAATACTGCATCTTGAAGATTTGCTTCACCTAATCCTCACAGTTCATATTAGTTCCTATTAGTATAGCTTTATTAAAATTTGCTTTATTCACCCTAGCATTATGAAAATTTGCATAGGTAAGGTCTGCTTTTGAAAAGTTACTATGTAAACATATGGCATTACTCAAATTACAATACATTAATTTAGATTCATATAATTCAGCTAAAATCAGATTAGAATTTGACAAATTAGAATAACTTAAATCCGATTGATATATCTCAGCGTTTCTTAAATTAGTACCTTTCAAACTGGATTTGCTCATATTGGTTTTAGATAGTAATGCCCTGTGCAAATTCAGACCATTTAGATTTGATTTTTCAAATGTATCCGCTTCAATCTCGATGTCAGCATTAGCAAGACTTTTAATTATAACCATATTGAGTGTCCTCCTAAAAATTTTCCAATAAATTATTGCTCAAACATAAATTATGTTATTACGAATTAATCATAAACATAAACCATACAATTATTACCATTTAGATTTAACCTTGGAACATGATTAAAAATAGTTTAAATCTAATTTTTTATACATTTTAAAAATCAGCTTTTTAGCACTTTACAATGCACTTGCGTTCATAAAATCCCAATTATAGTGGCAATATAAAGATTGATATAGTATTGTTCCTTCGACTACTAAGGAAAATGTAAAACAGGAACAATGATTTATATTGTTATGGCATATCCCCTGGTTTACTCCAATGTTTAACTTTATCCATTGCTCTTTCTAAATCATCCATATCATCTTCTCCTAATGTGTGGTCAAATTTATCAGACAAGATTCCTCTAATTTTTGCTAACCTCCCACAAACACGCCATTCATCAATAAACCGAGTTGTTTCTTTTTCATATTCTCCATGATACCTTTCTTCATCATAGGTAAACTTATCCCCATAATAAGAACCCTGTCTATGCAAAGATTGTAAAACCACCTCTATTTCTTTCAAAACCTCTTCTAGTTCATTGAATGTAAATGTTATATTTTCATTTACCTTCTGCAAAACTTCATCTCCTTTTGTTATATAATTAATTGTAATTGATAATTATTTAGTCCATAGCAGATTATTAAATTCTTGCTCATATATTTCATAGTTCTCTAACTCACTATGTAACTCTTGGCAAATATCATCTAGTTGAAAGAATACACCCTTTATACATAAATTATAACTATCCTCAATTGAATATAATGAATAGAACTTACTATCATGGCATAATCCAGTATGCAAAAGTATTTTAGAAGTACATTTTATTACGTACTCAACAGAAAATCCTTCTAAGGTTAACCTTTTATATAATAATCCTAATATATAACTTGCCATTTTCTCAATGTCAAGTTGGTGAATAGCACTCATTAATGTATGTTCTATATCCTCTATCTTTGATTTTGCCATAAGAGAAGTTTCTATAATTTCTATAGGAACATTATCTTTTGTTTCTATTAAATCATCACATAACTTTATCACTTGATTCCTATTATATAATCCACACCCTAACCCATAGCTATATACAGAAATTATTTTTTGAAACCTCTCCATCAATTTAATTCCCCCATGTTAAACATTGTCATTTTATAAAATTTATCAATGATAATTAGTTTGCCCCCAATCTCAATGAAACTTAAATTTTAATATGTTAACTTTCATAAAGTTTTCTTGCTTCTTCAAAAATCCAGTTTCCCAATATTTCTTTATCTTCTGCTAAATTATAAATATATTCCTTCGCCTTTTCTGACTTTATTTTTCCTAATGCTATCGATAAAAAAGCCCTTGCTCCCCGTTCATCATTTAATAATGAATGAATCATTTCATCTTCATAGGACTTTAGCATATACGAAGGATATTCCTTTATATAATATGGTGCTTGTATTGGAGCATCCCCAAAATCATCAAAGTCACCAGATATTCTAACTAAATAGTCCAGTATTTCAATACGTTCACATTGAATGCTTTCCTTAAAAAAACTATCTGCTTCTGTACATGATTCAATCACTGTTAAAATTAACAACTCTCTGATTTCTTCGTAACCTAAAGTGATTGTTTTTAAAATTGTTTTTGCTTCTTCATTATAATCCATATTTTTACCCCTCATCAGTATTCAATATCCTATGCTATTTATATATTTATTTCCTTAACCCAATCAAGATAAAACTGATATTTTAAAGTCACTCAATAATGTCTTTATTAATAAATTGCTTATGCAAGAACCTAATGATTCACTTATCCACTAATCTGTTTAGTAAACCCTTATTAAAGATACCCATTAATTAAACATTATTGTTATACCCCATAATGTATAACATACTTGTTTTTAGAAATTGCCTTTCTAAGCAATATCATTAAATCAATCAATTCTACTGATGATTTTGATTTAGTATCTTTTGAAACGATGGTGTAAAAAGCTTCTAATGATTCTGGTGGAATAAGAGTAACTCCCCACCTTGCAAGTGCAAAATCTGGTCTATTATAACAATGGAAGTAAGTTTTAATTAATGTCAACTCACTCCACCAATCGTTCAAAATAATGTCCTCAATAGCTACACAATTATATTTTTGAGGTTCATATTCAGAGTAATCTTTATTTTTTTCAAATTCATCAATAATACCAAACCGAGCAACACAAGCCACATTAACACCCACTTTCTTAACATAAAATATTTTTTTATCTTACTAATTATCCAATTTCTAATTAACAACATATATTGATTATACATTTAATGGTATACCATTTCAAATTCAAACTCTTATTTAATAAATTATTGCTTTGATTCTTGAACTTTGTCAGTAACAGAAAATCGATAATATGAAACGAGGGTGATTTTGAAAAGGCTATGGACTAATGGAGGTACTAATGGGATAAAATAGGAGAAAATAACCCAATCTATTATAACCCCCCCATACGTTGGAATCTCTACGTTTTGGATTGAATATGTTATACTTTGGCTTGTTTATGCTACTTCTATGAGAGATTATTTCAACTGAAACAGGTTGCAACCTTTATACTATGCTTTGGATTTGCTCTGTCTTGTGGTCATATACTGTTATGCTAATATCCCCCACAAATCTTCCTTTATTCTCCGTGAAAAAGTTTCATCTACCATTTTTAATATCTTGATTGTAGTTTCCCCTACATTAATCACTCTTAATGTACACAATTCATTATTCCTAATTCCATTATCAACAAGCATAGCAATAATACACTTGTTCCTCATATTTAAATAATCGAAACCTTTATAATAGTCAATCATACCAACAATTTCTTTACCTGTAAAAGTATTGATTACCACCTTTCCCTCTTTTGCCCACTTCACTTGTTTACATGGATTTTTAGCAACATATTCCTCACCTAGACAATACTCAGAAAATGCACGACTAGTTTTTAGTATCCCATTCACATAAGTTGGCTTCCTACCCTTTTGCTGAAGGTATGCTCCATATTGTTTAATCTGCAGATGGGTTATTTCCTCTAGTTCAATAATTCCTAATCTTAATCTAAAATAAAAATTCTTTTAATACATCTTCTAATAACATAAAAAAACACCCCTATCGTTGTTTTCATACAACTCTAAGAGTGCTTTTACGTATATCATAGTTAAAACTCATTTTTTTCATCAATCCAAAAATCTTTTAAACCATTGAAAACACTAACACTATCCTTCCCATTCCTCCGGGAATTCAGCATTGTGATACACATCTTGAACGTCATCATCGTCTTCTAGTTTATCAATAAGCTTTTGAACTGCTTCCGCACCTGCCATGTCCAATTCAGAGTATGTATCAGGTACCATGGTAACCTCAGCTGAAGCAAATTCATAACCAGCCTTTTCTAAAGTTTCTCTAACATGAGAGAACTCTTCGTATGCTGTGATTATTTCAAAAACTTCCTCTTCTGCATTAAAGTCTTCTGCTCCTGCATCTAAAGCTGCCATCATTAATTCATCTTCATCAATTCCATCTTTTCTTTCGATAAAGATCTGTCCTTTTTTTAGGAACATAAAGGACACACAACCTAATGAACCTAAATTACCACCACTTCTATCAAAGGTATACCTAACATTAGCAGCAGTTCTATTTTTGTTATCAGTTAATGTGTTTACAATTATAGCTACCCCATTTGGACCGTATCCTTCATAAACTATTTCTTCAAAGTTTATGCCTTCCATTTCACCTGATCCCTTTTTAATTGCTCTTGTAACTGTATCAAGAGGCATATTTGCAGCCTTTGCTTTAGCAACTACATCTCTTAATTTTGCATTAAGATCAGTATTTCCCCCACCAACTTTTGCTGCCATAGATATTTCTTTACCTATTTTAGTAAAAATCTTACCTCTTTTAGCATCCGTTTTCCCTTTTTTACCCTGTATATTTTTCCATTTTGAATGACCTGACATAAAATTATCCTCCTAACAATTGAGCTTTCAAATTTTAGCTAAAACGTCTATTGAACAAGTAAATATATTGTATATTATACCATAGAAGGCATTTTTATTTCAAATCATAATTTATATAATTTCTCTTCATTTTTAAAATAAATACCTTCCCCAGTAATTTCTGCGAGACATCTTGCAGAAGTGATATTCTTTATGGTAGCCATGATTAATTCTGCATTATTTATTTCACAAAATATTAAAAGTTCTACGTTATCTGTGTATACTATAGTTTCAATGAACCAATTATTAAGTTGGCAACAATGTTGAACTTTTCCTAAAAGTTCATATTGAAGTTTTATAATAAGCTCGCAACCTTTTACCTTCTCAACAGTAGTTGCCTGTTTTATTGATTCAGCTGCTGCCTTCGTATAGGCTCTTGTTAAACCACCAGTCCCTAGTAGAATGCCTCCAAAATATCTAGTCACTACTACAATTATATCAGTTAAATTATTTCTCTTTATAACCTCAAGGATAGGCATTCCCCCTGTGCCTTGTGGTTCTCCATCATCACTATATCTTTGTATTCCATTATTCTCCCCTAGGATATACGCATATACATTATGTCTAGCTTCTTTGTTTTCCCGCTTTATTTTATTTAAAAACTCTTTTGCTTCCATTTCGGTTTCAACTCTTATAGTTTCACCAATAAAAACCGATTTTTTTTCCTCAAATTCAAATTTCCCTGTATCTTTTATAGTTAAATAACTCATTTTTTCTCCTCTAAAAGCCTTGATCATCTTTAAAATAAAGCAAGGCAGTTTTGGGCTATATTTACTTGTTAATAAATCTCAGATGCCTAAAATATACTCTTCTGCCGCTCTTTTCAAGTAATCTTTATCTGAAGAATTAATAATTTCATTAATTCTTTCTTTTCCTTTTATACTCTTTACCCTTTGAAGGGCCTTAATAGCATACTGTATAACCTGTGGATTATCATCTTCTAAGGCCCTAAGTAATATACTTTCCACTCTTATATCCTCCATTTTACCTAGGGCGGAGACAGCCATTCTTCTCAGGGTTACGCTCTTATTTACCGAGGCTTTTGCTAGAATATCATAACAATCCTGTTTCTTTAACTCTCCAAGCATCCACACTGCTGTCTCTTTTTCTTTAATAGGAAAGGCCTGATAGCTTTCCTTAATAAAACTTACTAATCCGTTTTTATTTTCTTCGTCCAAATCTTTTAATAACTGAAGTTTATCATCTTTTCCCGCCATAGAAATTGTTTGAAAAAGTTCTGGCGAGTTATTTGCTCTTGCAAGTAATCTATATTTTATTTTACCATTAATAATTCCATTTTGAATAATTCCCTTATCCATATTTCTAATTAGGCTGATGGTTTCTATAGATTTGCCTTCTAAAAATAAAAAATAGGAAATATCATCACTTGAAAAGGAGGCTATATTATTCCAATCAATATTTAACAATCCTTTTTTCACATCTTCACCTACATTAATGCATTTTTAAAATTTCACTAATTATATTTAGCCCCCGTTCAATAGTTTCCGTGGAGGTTTGAGAAAAACTTATTCGAAAGAACTTATGCCCATCAGATGGATTTTTGTAAAATATAACCCCTGGTGTAATAAGCACTTTTTTATTTAAACAGGCAAAGAAAAGTTCTTTGCAATTAAAATCAATTTCTTCTTTTATTTTCAAGTAGAAATTTAAGCCTCCACCAGGAAAAAATGACTCTAATTCACCAGCACATCTATCAATTAATAAACTCTTCATATAGTCATATCGTTTTGAGTATATATCATTAATATTATTTATATGTTCCCGCCAATAGCCATTCCTAATATAAAGTTCTAGGGCTCTTTGCATCAAACTAGAAGTTGCAATATCTGTATTAATTTTAGAATTTTGTATAACTTCTTTTAATTTTTCAGGAGTTATTAAATATCCAATTCTAATTCCAGGCAAAAAGATTTTAGAAAAACTTTTTATGTAGATTACTCTGTCATTTTTATCTAAGCTTCTAAAACTTTTATACTCTATATTGCTGTTATAAATTAATTCTGATAGATAATCATCTTCTACTATATGAAAATCATATTTTTCTGCTAAGGTTAGTATTTGAAGTTTCTTTTCTAAACTGCAAGTTATGGTAGACGGATTTTGAAAGTAACTCATAGTATAAAAAAGCTTAACTTTATTCTTCTTTAAGATTTTTTCAAAGGCCTTCAGATCAACGCCATCTTTTTCTATAGGTACTTCTAATATATTGACCCTCCTCCATTTAAAAACCGTAAGAGCTCCACTATAGGTAGGTTGTTCCACAATTACACTATCATTTACATTTAATAAGGCCTTAGAAATTATATCAATGCCTTGCTGTGCGCCTGAAACTATTAATATTGAATCTAAGTCAACTTCATTTTTCCAAAAAAACTGGTTTATTGCTGATCTAAGACCGCTATAACCCAAAGAATCTTGATAGATCAAAGCTTCGGACCCATCTCTGTCCAGCACTTCATTCAAAACTTTTTTAAATGTTGAAACAGGAAAAAACTCACTACTAGTAGTTTCACCAGCAAAATCAATGTAACTCTTTAATTGTTCATTTGAAAGTTTTTTAAGAATTTCTGAATATTGCCTATTAAAACTTTTTGTGTTTTCTTTTTTCTTAGCATAAGTGCCACTACCAATTTTTTGAACTGCATACCCTTCACTTTCAAGTCTTTTGTATGCATTAACTATAGTCGCATTATTTACCAATAAACTTTTAGACAGTTCTCTAATTGATGGTAATTTTTCTCCGTCTTCAACAAAGTTTTCATCTATTAGTTTCTTAAAGTATTTAGATATCTGAATATACTTAGGAGTTTCTTCCTCAGTAAAACTTAAATTATATTTCTTCATATAATCACCTTTATTATATAAAATATACATTTTCCCTGAAAAGTAGTTTATTGTCTTCTGTTTTATAGTCTCTACTTTCCTTTTTAATTATTTTCTTTTCCCACAGTTTGTCTAATATTTCTTCAATTTCTATCTCGAAATTTTGAAATAGTTTATCATTTTTAATATCTTCTGCACTAAAAAAAGATTCACTTTGTCGCATAAAATTCATAAGGGTACCTGTCATATTTTTTATGTTTTCATCGATTGAATTTTCAATAAACTCAATAGTACTAGTGATTACTTCCTTAGTATTAGGCTTGTAATTAAATAATTCATCCACTATATTTTTAAAGTTTTCATCTAGATTCATTGCCATTGTCATAGCGTCTTTACTAATCATATACCCTGAAAAATTCACATACAATTTTGCAAACTCCTCAATACATCTAACCGCTGCACTATATGCTGTATATAGACCTTCATTATGCAAATACTTTTTACAAATACTTAATCTTTTTAACACTATTCCAAGATAAACCATTGTCCAACGTTCTCGATCTAAATCAGGATAATATCTTCCATTATCATAGGTAGAGGTTATATCCTTGTCCTTTGAGAACACAAGGCGAGAGGATGCAAATATCCTATGAATAAATCCACCCTTTAAATCCTCGCTATACAATTGAATAAATTTCTCTTTGCTCATAAGTTTTATATGAACAGCAATATCCTTTTCTTCAGTATAAATATTTTTTAGTTCATCCATTTTCTTGTCGAGAACTACAAATAAATCAATATCAGACTCTGCCCAAAGATCACCAGTAACCATACTTCCAAAAACTAAAACTGCTAAAACTTCCACATTAGTTTTAAGTCTGTCTACTATGCTATTAAAGGCCTTTTGATATAATAAAACATTTTTTTTCACAAAAATAATCCCCCTCTATATTTATAAATCCCCCAAATTATAGATTAACTTTATACTTCATACATTTATTATATACCTCATCATTAACAAAAGCAGTAATAGCTGTTCCATCTTCCATAAATTCTTCACTTTCTATATTTGCTGCCCTATGAAGAAAAGCAACTATAGATTGTTCACCATAAGGTATTAAATATTCTACTTTCTTCATATTATAAGGTATAGCTTTAGTTATTTCAGCTAAAAGCACATCAAGATTCACTTGCTTTTTTGCTGAAATCTCAATAATGTTTAGATTTTCATAAGTAGTTTTTATTAAAGCTAATTGTTCTTCTGTTGCCATATCTATTTTATTTAGTAATATAATGGTTGGCTTGTCAAAAGCCTTTAATTCTTTTAAAACTACATCTACCGCTTCAATTTGTTCAAGAGCATTTGGTGAAGCAGCGTCTACAACATGTAGTAATAAATCAGAGTAGATAACTTCCTCAAGGGTTGATTTAAAGGATTCAACTAAATCGTGTGGAAGTTTTCTGATAAACCCTACAGTGTCACTAATAGTTGCAAGTCTATTATCTGGTAGCATAATTGCCCTGGTTGTTACGTCTAAGGTAGCAAAAAGCATATCAGCCTCAAAAACATTTTCTTTTATAACATTATCCTTTGGCATAGCTATTGCACAAAGAGTATTTCTTAAGGTAGATTTCCCGGCATTTGTGTACCCTACAATAGAAATCTGGGGGATATCACCTTTATTCCTTTTTTCCCTTTGAGTTTCTCTTGTTTTTTTAATTCCTTGTAATTCCTTATTTAAATCATACATTCTTTCCCTAATACGTCTTCTATCAATTTCAAGTTTCTTTTCACCAGGACCTTTAGTTCCAATTCCTCCCCCAGTTCTAGAAAGCACTGTTCCAAGACCTGAAAGTCTGGGCATTCTATATTTTAATTGAGCAGCTTCTACCTGAAGTTTTGCTTCTTTTGTTTTGGCTCTAGAAGCAAATATCTCCAAAATTAGAGTTGTTCTATCAATAACCTTTACACCTGTAAGTTCTTCTAGATTTCTAACTTGGGACCCTGAAAGCTCATCATCAAAAATAATTAAATTCGCTTTAAGTTCTTGCCTTAAGAGTGCTAATTCTTCTACCTTACCAATACCAATAAAATGAGCAGTATCAATTTTACTCCTCTTTTGAAATATCTTTTCAGCTACAATAACATTACAAGCCTTTGCTAACTCATATAGTTCATGTAAGCTCTCTTCATCCTGAATTCCAACAAGAATCGCTCTTTCTGTATTATCTTCATGAACCTCTCCATTTTTTAAAAATTCTTCAATATATTTTATTCTTTCAAGAATATCATATTTTTCAGCTTCTTCTACAGATAAAGGACCCATACTATCACCATAAAGTATATTGTTTTCTACAGAACAAAATCCAATAGTTGTTTCAGGTTGATTATTCTCTCTTACACCTATAGCTGCTATACAATCTAACCTCATTTTTACCAAGGCGCTCATATCCAGTGCAGATAACATAGAATACCCTGTGGGATGAGTATGAATAATTCTAACACCACTTAACTTTCTATCCTTTAAATCCATCTCTGGCATTTCAACGGTAGTGCTATCTCCTATAGTTACTGTAAGAATCTGTCCTTTTCTATCGATGGCAACACTTACTTCTCTTTTAATTTGTATTGTTACTTCATTCAAAATCTGAGCAAGTTCCTCGGTATAAAGACTATATTTGGGTATTTTTAATTTATATATTCTATCCAAAGTATCTAAAACTGTATTCTTAATTCCATCTGTATTTCCAAATATCAAAATCATCATCTCCATTTAGTTATTTTTCATATATATATATATTACCCTATTGACAACGTTCCTATAATTTTATACTATTATAGGACTATTGTAAATAACTACAGTTCGGAGGATTCAAATGGACAACAAAATGAAAAATATATTAATCTCAGAAGAACAAATAAAAGAAAAGATTACAAGCTTAGGTGCTGTGATCTCAAAGGATTATGAGAACAAGAAATTATACGTTTTATCTTTATTAAGAGGAAGTTTTATTTTTACAGCTGATTTGGTTAGATGCATAGAAGTTCCTACTAAAATTGGATTTATGACAACTTCTAGTTATGGGCACAATGAAGAGTCCGCAGGTATTGTTAAAGTATTAAATGATGTACCTGACAATATTGAAGGATATGATGTACTTATTGTTGATGATATTGTAGATACTGGAATAACAATGAGTTTCATAAAAGACCATGTAACAAAGTTAGGTGCTGCTAGTGTGAATTGCTGTGTACTTCTGGACAAACCTGATAGAAGAACAGTTGACATAGTTCCAGACTATTGTTGCTTCAAAATCCCAGATTTGTTCGTGATTGGTTATGGTCTAAATTTTGGAGATTATTATAGAAATATTCCCTATATCTTTAACTGGAAAGAGTAATAAGAAGGGGCCGTCTCAAAATAATTAATTTTATTTTGAGTTAGCTCCTTCTTATTACTTTTGATTTTTAAGTTCAAAGCCTGCATTGTCAAGGTCAAGTTGAACTGCTGTAGATGGTATTTTACCTATAATTATTGTTTCCGAAATCGGAATTTCATT
>JACMJL010000331.1 GCA_014380625.1 Clostridiaceae bacterium | reverse complement strand
GTTCGCCTGTTTTCGAGGCAGGTACCATAGGCCACTCGGACATCTCTCCATAAGTTGAATCACAATTGTTATTATATCATATTTTTACTATAATTAAAGGACTTTACTATGAGGATTGTTGTCAACAACCCCGTCCCCTTGCTATCTTGAAGAAATCCTTCAAGATTATACTACATTCCTCATCATACAACCATTTTATATCTACGAAGTGATTAAGCGCCTCATTTTGTAATACATTCATTATTGATCCACAGGCTCCAGCCCTAGGGTCAAAGGTTCCTATGTGAACACGCTTTATTCTACTCTGAACAATTGCGCCAGCACACATGGGACAAGGTTCAAGGGTAACGTACATTTCACACCCCGTTAACCTCCAATCTCCAATTGCCTCACAGGCCTTTTTAATGGCTAACACCTCGGCATGAGCTAAAGGGTCCTTCAATGTTTCTCTTAAGTTGTGAGCACTACTTATTACTTCCCCATCCTTTACAATAACAGCACCAACGGGGACTTCACCTACAAAGAGTGCATTTTTAGCCTCTTCAATTGCTACCTTCAAAAACTTGTCTTCCATATAACTTACATCCTTTTATCATATTATCTTATTAAATTCATCAAACTTATTGTAGCAATGATTTAAGCAGACTACAATATATGAAGAAAAAAAGGCAAGTTGTAAAAACTTACCTTCTTCATACCCTTAAAACTTAAATTTTTCAATCAATTCTATCAACGCATTGGCCTTATGATTTAGTCCTTGTGCCAGAGAATTCATTAAATTATTTGATTCAGATTGATTTTGAATTGTTGCTGTAACTTCCTCTGTTGCCGCGGTATTCTCTTCAGAAATTGTAGCAATACTATTAATTGAATCATATAAGTGATTTTTATCTTCATCAATTATCCTAATTGATCTCATTGTAACTTCCATAGCACTTGAAATATTAGAAATTGATTCTTTAATTCTACCAAAAGATTTTATCGTATTACTAACTTGAACTAACTCTTCTTTAAATAGTTCTTTAGCACTTTCAGATATTTCTAAAGAAGCTTCTATAGAATGATTAACTTCATCTATAATGTTTCCGATTTCTGAAGAAGCACCTTGAGATTGTTCTGCTAACTTTCTTATCTCGTTTGCAACAACAGAGAATCCCTTACCAGCATCTCCCGCTCTCGCAGCCTCGATGGAAGCATTTAAAGCAAGTAAGTTTGTCTGCTTAGTTATATTATTAATCTTGTTTAAAATTGTAAGTATATTCTTTGTATTATCATTTAAAGTTTCAACAGTGCTAGCAACCTTTGACATAGCCTTTGAATTATTCTCAGAAGTTTTACTTAGTTTATTAATAATTTCCGAGCTTTCATTAATAATTACAATGGATGTTTGAGTAGCATCACTTACATTGCCTAGAGAAGAAATTGAATTGGTAATTTCCCCATTAAACTTGTCTGATATTTTAGAACAACCCATAGTTTCTTCTGTTTGCTTAGAAGACCCAGTGGTAATTTCTTCAACAGCTGAAACCACTTCTTTAGAGCTATCAGTAATATTATTAGATAAATCTAAAATCCTAGCAGCTGAATCTGTGGTTTCTTTAGTAATATCAGCCGTTAAGGAAAGCATTTCTTTTAATTTCCCTATCATATTATTAAAATTAAGACTCAATTCATTTAATTCATATATAGAATATTTACTTGTTTTAACTGTAAAATCTCCCTGTGAAACCTTTTCAGCCACATCTATTATGTCATTTATAGGCTCTGTTATTTTTTTAGTTGTAAAAATCGAAAGGATACTAGTGAAAATTAAACAAAAGAATATTATAAGTATTGATATAACGCCTACATTATTTGCAGTAGTTGCTAATTCCGCTTTTGGTACAACAGCTACTACTTTCCAGCCTCTAACATCATAGGTACTTACAACACCGTACATATCTTTTCCTGCTTGTTTGTATTCAAAATTACCTTCCTTTAGCTTTTGTATTTGAGACCATATTCCTGCATCTGCCTTCTTTCCTAAAAAGGCTGGATCTTTATGTGCTATAATTTGTCCATTTTCATCAATTATAAGCATATATCCATTTTTTCCGATCCTTGTATCCTTA
The DNA here is from genome assembly GCA_014380625.1 of Clostridiaceae bacterium. Lineage (GTDB taxonomy): Bacteria > Bacillota > Clostridia > Clostridiales > Clostridiaceae > JACMJL01. Next base: position 5,301 of record JACMJL010000331.1, on the reverse strand, counting down.
ATAGGAGCACACAGAACCTTAGGGTCTATATTGATTTCTAAAAAACCCACCACCGCTGATGACATATATCCATTTCTTAGCACTCTCATAAGGCTAAGACTTTTACTTTCCTCTCCTGCTGTACTGAAAATATCATGTTGAACATTAGTCCAACGTGACAAACCATCTAATTTAATCGTTTTCTTAAAGTCCTCTGTAGCCTTAAAAGTAGCATATTTATCTTTATTTCTTATATCTGAACTTTGTCCCGAAGCAGAGGATAATTCTTTATCATTTAATATATACATACTTTTTATAAATTTAGAACTCGTTGTATAAGCGGCTAAAAACGATTCTATCTTCTGTACATTCGTAATCACGTCATATTGATCTGTAGAATCTAAGCTTAATGACTCCATTAAATCCTTACTTGCAATAATCTGCATAGATAAATCCTCAATGGAACTATCTACTACCCCAATAAAACTTTTATTTTGATTTAAAATCTGTAAAGTAGAATCTTTAAAATCCGCTGACACCTTTTGTTTTGTTACTGCATATGTAAGTATTGCTGATATAGATAATGTTACTAGGGACAATAAAGTAAACGTTATCACGAGTCGCTTAAATAAACCTTTTTTAGTTTTAAAAGCTTTAATAATTCCATTATTTATTTTTCTGGTATTATAGGTTTTCTTCAAGTTGTTCTTTACTCTTGAACTTTGTGATTCTTTTTTCATCTGCATCGTCTCCTTGCATCATATATATACTTACATACTACTATACATCTAACTATATTTCTACAAAAAACTTCAAATTCCTTTGTCTAGTTATAAATACTTTTAATTCTAACTCTTATGTCAACAACCCCGTCCCTCTGGCTTCCCTTGGCTTATATAATTTCCACATATATATAAACCCTAAAACAATAATGAATGTAACTACTAAACCACCTTCTGGCCCAAATCCGCCTCCAGTAATAACATTATCTGCAGGTTCTTTTACAAGATACATACTTTCCATACTCAAGCCACTAACTTGAAACCCAAATACTGATCCCTGAAAAAAATTCCAGGTTATATGATAGCCTATGGATAACCATAAGTTATTTGATTTAATAAACATATATGCAAATAGAATCCCTACTAAAAAAAGATTGAAGTAGCTTAACGCACTCATATTAGGATTGAAGGAATGCATTAAAGCAAAAATAATTGAGGATACTCCAACAATTACCCATTTTTTTCTCGTTTGATTTAGTACTGACATGCAATATCCTCTAGCAAACATTTCCTCATTAAAACCTACAAAAATAAATAGAATTAATTCTATTAATATATATATATTAAAGCTAGGCCTGGTAAGTGGATTCACCATCTCTATGTTTTTACTCCCTAATAAAATTCCAAATACTATACTCATGGAAACTGCTCCAAATATTAATCCTATGACTAAATCTTTATAGCCTTTTTTTATATTTATAAGACCCATCTCACTAATGGGTTTCTTCTCAAATAGCTTCCAAAACAATACTACTGATCCTATTACACATAGGCATTGGAGTACATTAAGAACAATGAGCATAATTCCTACAGTATCTATCACGTTATTAATTCCACTTATTAATGTACTAATAATTATGAGCACGTTACTAAACATCTTACTAGCCACAATAGTTGTAATAAAAAATACAATTAAAGTAAGTAAAATCTTCCATCCAGACCTTATCTCTGAATTTTTATTAATAAAAATACCTTTCAAACCTTTCAAACCCTTCATACCTTATCCCCCTAATACTAGCTTTTTTCAATATATTACCATATATTCATAATTACTTCTAGAACAAAAGGACTATCTCAAAATAAAATTAATTATTTTGAGATAGTCCCTTCAACTACTTCTATCTATCTTCTCTAAAATATGGTGTCCCCAAGTTCTTTGGAGGCGCATTCTTTTTAGATTTATTCATGGATACAATTACAAGTACAATAATAGTAACTAAATAAGGTAACATATCGACTAAATACTGTGATACCACATAAATATGTGCCCCTTGTAGTCTAAACCCTATAATATCCAAGCCTCCAAATAGAAAGGCTCCAAATATAGCTTTATAAGGATTCCATGCCGCAAAGATTACAAGAGCTATAGCAATCCAGCCTCTTCCTGCCACAACATTCTCTTGCCAGGTAGGAATATAAACCAAGGATAGATATGCTCCACCTAGACCACACAAGGCGCCTCCACACAGAATATGGATATATTTATATAAAGAGATATTTATACTAGCTGCATCTGCACAACCTGGATTTTCGCCTATGGCCCTTAAATTCAAACCCTTACTAGTATTATAAAGATATATTCCTGTTAATATAGCTATGGCATATCCCAAATAAACAAAGGGATCCTGTTTAAAGAAAATAGGTCCAATGAAAGGTATCTTACTTATTAATGGAATAGCATAGGGTTTAAAAAAAGTTTTTATTGCCACAGGTGCAGTCTGACCTACTAAGGTTTTTCCCACTAAACTTGAAAAACCACCTCCAAAAGTGGCTAGCGCCAAACCCGTTACAACTTGATTTGCCCTTAGAGTTATAGTTAAGAAAGCAAATATTAAACCACCTGCTGCACCAGCTGCCATAGCACCTAATAGAGCAGCGAAAACATTACCTGTATTTAATCCCACCATAAAGCCCATTACTGCTCCCATTAGCATCATACCCTCAACACCCAAGTTAAGATTACCCGATCGCTCTATTATTATTTCACCTAAGGTTGCAAAAAGAAGAGGTGTACCTGCAACTATTGCAGCTGCTAAAAATGAAATTATACCGTTCATTTATACATCACCAACTTTTTTATCTATTTTAAATTTCACAAAAAATTCACTACCAAGTACAAAAAACAATATCATGGCTTGAATAATAAGTGCTGCAGAATCCGGTATTCCAAAGGAACTTTGAATAAAAGAGCCCCCTTGCTTAAGTCCAGCAAACAATATTGATACTACCAATATTATAGGGGCGCTTAAAGAACCAAGCCAAGCCACTATTATTGCAGTAAACCCAACTCCTCCAGATACATTAGCGGATAGAGTTCCACTTATTCCTGAAACCTGAATCATTCCAACCAGTCCACATAAACCACCACTTAAAAGAATAGAAATAATTATTGTTTTCTTTATATTAACTCCAGAGTATAGCGCAGTTTTTTCGCTTTCTCCAAGTACTGCAATTTCATAACCTTTTTTAGTATACTTCATAAAAATATATATAAAGGCAACTAAAATCAATGCAAAAATCCATCCAATATGTACCTTGAAAATCTCTGGAAGAGTAGCATTTTCAGTGAAATTTGCAATCTTGGCGAAGCCCTTAGCCTTAGTATCCTTTAAAGGACCATATTGAAGATAAGTTACCCACTTTATAGCTATATAATTCATCATAAGGGTTACTATAGTTTCATTAGTACCCCATTTTGATTTAAAAATTGCTGGAACTAACGCCCATAAGCTTCCTCCAATTATACCTGCTATTATCATTAACAAAAGTAATAGTGGTCTTGGTAAAGCAGCAAATTTAAGTGCTAACAAGGAGGCTGTAAAAGCTCCCATCATAATCTGACCCTCTGCTCCAATATTCCAAAACTGCATCTTAAAGGCCACCGCCACACCAAGAGCAGTAATGCATAAAGGAATTGCAAGTTTAATAGTTTCCCTAATGGAGTAGGGTGAACCAAAGGCACCTTTAAACATTGATAAGTATACATCTATAGGATTTTTTTTCATAAATATTATAAATATACTAGATACCAGAAGTGCTAGGATTACTGCAAGGATTTTAATAGTTATACTCTTACTTTTGCTTATTTCATCTCTCTTAACAAATCTTAGCATTACTTACCCTCCTGTTGACTTTTTTTGTGTCCGGTCATCATTAATCCAATTTGCTCTTTTGTGGTTTTTTCGCAATCCACAGTTCCTGTAACCTCACCATCACAAACCACCATAATTCTGTCACTAAGCTGAATTAACACATCTAAGTCCTCAGCTATAAGAAGTATTGCTACCCCCTTAGATTTTTGTTCATTAATTAAATCATATATAGTATAGCAAGTATTTATATCAAGCCCTCTAACTGGATAAGCCATTATTAATAACCTTGGATCTGAGGCAAGTTCTCTTCCCAAAAGTATTTTTTGAATATTCCCTCCAGATAAATTCTTAATAGGATAATGTATTCCTGGAGTTTTCACCTTAAGTTTCTTAATAATATCCTTTGCACGGGCTATTGCAGGTTTTTTATCAATAAAAAATCCCTTTTGTGAATGATATTCCTTAAGCATTAAATTATCTACCATATCCATAGACCCTACTAAACCCATTCCAAGTCTATCCTCTGGTATAAAACTCATACTTATCCCCATTTTAATAATATCCCTAGTAGTTTTACCCACAAGGTTATCCCCAAGAAAAAGAATTTCTCCTTCTTTAACGGATTGCATTCCTGCAATAGCTTCACACAATTCCTTCTGTCCACTATTAACAATGCCAGCAATACCAAGAATTTCTCCTTCTCTTATATCAAAGCTTAAACCTTTTAAGCTCTCTTTTCCATCTTCATCTAATACCTTAAGGTTTTTAACCTGTAAAATATTTTCTTTGCCTGCCACCTTTATTCTCTTTATAGATAAATCTACGGGATGTCCTACCATCAACTCCGCCATATTTTCAGGACTAGTATCCTTTGTATCAAGAGTTACAATAGTTTCACCTTTTCTTAAAATAGTAATTTTATCTGATACTTCCATAACCTCGTCCATCTTATGACTAATAAAGATTATTGCACAACCTTGTTCCTTCATCTTGTTCATTATCTTAAACAATTTTTTTGTTTCCTGTGGGGTAAATACCGTAGTTGGTTCATCTAGTACAAGTATTCTTGCACCTCTATAAAGAACCTTTAATATTTCTAATATCTGCTTTTCACCCACAGCCATGTCATAAACTCTCTTATGTAAATCAACTTCAAGACCATATTTATTAGATAGTTCCTTAAGGTCTTTTAACACTTTATTTTTATTAACAAAAAAGCCAGTTTTCTGACCTAGCATAATATTTTCTAAACTTGTCATTACTTCTACCAATTTAAAATGTTGATGAATCATTCCGATTTTAGCTCTTATAGCATCCTTTGGAGAAGAGAATTTTTCTTCTTTTCCACTAATAAAAATAGAACCTCTATCAGGGATATAAATCCCTGATAGAATGTTCATTAGTGTACTTTTTCCTGCTCCATTTTCTCCTAATAGTGCATGAATTTC
>JACMJL010000330.1 GCA_014380625.1 Clostridiaceae bacterium | reverse complement strand
TATAACCTTTATGCCTTGATTTTCTAGTATGCTAGAAACAGCAAAAACATTTCTCATATCATCATCTACTAGCAATATTTTCTTATTCTTTAAAAGCATTTCTTTGTCATCTATTCTCCATTTTTCCTTTTCACTATTAGATGTTTTCTTATCAACACCGTATAAGAAAAGTTTAGCCTCTTCTATCAATCTTTCAGTAGATCTTGGCCCATCTATTATAATACTACTAGCGTACTTTTGAAGCTCTATTTCCTCATTTTCTGATATATCTTTTTCTGTGTAGATTATTAAAGGTACCTGAATAATATTTCCCTCTTTTAATTTATTTAAGAAATCATAGCCTGACATATCTGACAATTCTGTATCTAGCACAATTACATCGTAATTACCATTAACAAGTAGGCTATATGCCTCCTCGCCATTTTGAACTACTGTAGTGCTTATTTGTTTATTATCAAATATCTTCATTATATTTTGCCCTTGTTCTAACTCTTTTGATACAACAAGTAATTTTTTGAACTGCTCCTTTATAACTTCAGATATTGTACCAAATAGTGTATCTAATTGTTGTAAATTTACAGGCTTTGTCAAATATCCTATAATACCATTTTTCACTAAATTTCCAGGTTCACTTTCGTGTGCTGAAATAATATGAACTGGAATATTACTAGTTTGTGGATTATTTTGCAATATACTTGAAACTTCCCATCCATCAATATCAGGTAACCCTATATCTAAAATTATGGCATTTGGTTTAAATTTTTCAGCCAATTGAATACCAGAATTGCCATCACTGGCAACAATGTATTTGAAGCCTTTTTTCTTTGCTAAGGTTCCTAAAATATTACTAAAATTTGCATCATCGTCTATTATTAATAGACATTTATCCTGTTTAGTTATATGCTCTCTATCATCGTTAATAGTTTTCTTAATTGGTTGATACTTTATAGTAGTTTCTAATTCTTGTAATTTTTCAATTGTTTTTTTATCTTCAATCACCTTTACAGCTTTTCTTTCCTCAATAATTTTATCAGCAATAGTAAAATAGAAAGTACTACCCTTGCCTTCTTCACTCTTCAAATCTATTTTTCCTCCAAGTAGTCTAGCTAATTCTCTTGAGATTGAGAGTCCAAGACCTGTACCACCATATTTTCTACTTGTGGTACCATCAGACTGTTTAAAGGCTTCAAAAATAGTCTGTTTTTTGTTCTCTGGTATTCCAATACCTGTATCTGTTACTGATATTGTTATTGCATTATTTATATTGCCCCCTAAACTAGCAATTTCTTCTTCTTTAGCAGGTTTAATCTTTAGCCTCACGCTTCCCGTACTTGTAAACTTAAAGGCGTTTGACAGTAAATTCTTAATTACTTGTTCCACTCTCATTGAATCGCTGCAAATAAATTCAGATACACCGACCTGAATTTCTGTGGTAAAATCAAGTTTTTTATTCAAGGCTATTGGTTCAAAAGTACGCTTAATACCTTCAGTAAGGTCCTTTAAATTCATATTTTCTAAAACTACTTCCATCTTTCCTGATTCAACCTTAGAAAGATCTAATATATCATTTATTAATTCTAATAAATCTGAACCTGAAGAATATATTACTTTGGCAAATTCCATTTCTTTTTCCGTAAAGGGTAAATTATTATCTTTACTTGAAAGAAGCTGTGAAAGTACAAGTATGCTATTTAAAGGTGTTCTGAGTTCATGAGACATATTCGCCAAAAACTCTGACTTATATTTGCTAGCAATTTCAATAGCCTTTACCTTTTCTACAATATCAAAATTAGCTTTCTTTAATTTCTCATTTTTATTAAATATATCTAATTTTTGAGTTTCTAGAAGTTTTGTTCGCTCCTCTAGTTCTTCATTGGCAACTCTTAATTCTTCCTGTTGCATCTGAAGGGTCATCTCTGACTCCTTTAAAGCGTTGGTTTGTTCTTCAAGTTCCTCATTAGTCTGTCTTAATTCCTCTTGTTGCATTTGCAACTCCTCTGATTGTTCTAATGTCTTGTGTAGTAACTCCTTCATCCTCTGTCTAGAATCCGCTAAGTTAATACTTATTGCAATACTTTTTGAAACTAATTTAAGAAATTCAATTTTTTCTTCAGAAAACTCTTGAAAAGAACCCAGTTCTATTATAACTTTGACCTCTTCATCAAATAAGCAGGGTACAACGATTATATTACGTGGTAATGCGTCTCCCGCCCCTGAATTAATCTTAATATAGTCCTCAGGAACATCAGTAATGATTATAGATTTTTTCTCTAAGGCACACTGACCAATTAAACCCTGACCTATATTTATTTTACTTGAGTCATTCTCCTTACTATTAAAGGCATAACTAGCCCTGATACTATAGCTACTCTCCTGGTTTTTTATATACATTAAACCGACTTGGCAATTTAAATATTTAGATAAATATCCTATTATATTATTACCTAAGCTTGTTATATCCTGTTCCCCACTTAACCTTTCATTAAGCTCTGATTGACCGGTTTTAATAAGATTCTGTTTATTGATATCAGAGAATATTATCTGTAGCTTGTCCATAAACTTATTAAAATAATTGGACATCTCCCCAATTTCATCCTTAGTATCTGATTCTATTCTTACTAATAAATCTGCATCACCTTCAGAGATACCTTTAAAAGTATTTGTTATAGTTTTTACTGGTGTTAGTATTAATCTTACTAAAATCACTGCAACAAAACATGAAAATATTAGTCCAATAAAGGTTATTAGAAACATTGTAAATATAGAGTTTTGAATATTTGTATTTACTTTAGGTCCGTATGTCTGTCTTTCAATTATTATTGACTGCTTAATATCTTCGATAATCTTTGATATATCAGGGCCGATAGAATCCCCTTGTTTTACTGACTTATCAATACTTTCATCTATAGAAATAACTTCATTAAATTTAGCTAAATAAGTATCCTTATCACTTACAACTACATCGAAAAGATATTTATCTTTGGAACTGCTTAAGGATTTATCCAGCTTCTTAATAGAGCTGTCCATTTCATTAAAATTACTATTTACCTTTTCAATCATGTTATTGTCGTGAGTTTCCAAATACTTTACAGAATATACTCTACCACTAGATAATTTAGTTAAGGCTTCTGCAGCTTCCATTAGGGTTGCGTTATCTTTACTCACAAAGCTAGAATTCATAATTTGGGTTAAATTTTTAACCATTTCATCGCCTTTAGTAATCAATATATTATTATATATATCATCC
>JACMJL010000041.1 GCA_014380625.1 Clostridiaceae bacterium | reverse complement strand
TAATCTATTAACTAATCAATATTTTTTTATCTCAAATTACGAGTTTAATTTTTCATAAAATAAATTGATGGTTGATTTTTTTGCTTTTAAGATACTTTTCTAATGTAATATTTAGTAACTGGAAAAAATACAAATTTTATAAATGTAAAGTTTGCACAGTTAACATCTAGAGTAGGAGGCGGTGACATACCGCCTCCTCTCAAACCACCTATTCCGATTTTCGGATTATCTTTAACACATAAAATTAAAAAAAAACGTGATTTAGAAATATTAAAGAGCCTGACTCATAGTTGCTTATGCGTCAGACCCTTCAAAATTACTTAAAGATTATGGTACAAGCAAGTTGTCAAATTCGCAGGAGTCATTCCTTGAACCATAGCCAACCTTACCGCTTGTATAGGTGCTGTCGGTAGCTGTCGCTACTGTTGTGCCACCTCTCTTAACAGTAATAGTGCTACCTGAGCGTACTATCTCAATGTTGTAATCGGTATTTGCAACTATAAGACTTGTAATATCAGTTAATTGAGTAGCAGTACCGTTTACTACCTTGAATATACCGCTGGTGTTTCCATCATTCGATTCATTAAAGGATGTAAAATAATAGTTGTTAGCATCTTGATATCCGAATATGACTTCGAAGTCATTCCAAGCTGAGGTAGTTCCTGTTACTCTACCAAGTGTTGTAAGAGTAAAGTCGCCTGTTATGGTGGTATTATGAACAGCTATATTACCAAGTGGCATAACATCTGCAGGAGCTGTAAGCTTATATCTTCCACTTGTTACTGCCCATGTACCTCCAGTAACCTTAGTCATGTTGGATGTACTAGTAAACGTTTCATTTATACGTTGTGCAGGTGTTGGTGTTGGTGTTGGTGTTGAACCAGCGGATATTCCCGGCTTCAAGGTTCTTTGGAATGTCCAGTTAATACCTGCCTGTTTTACTAATGGGCGTGAACCGCTGTTAACCCAAGTTCTCCATGCTGATACGCCATATACTTCAGCCATTGCATCGTATAGGTTTGAAGGCCAGCTATCTTTGCTTGGGAGCATGCTGTAACCACTTGGAGGATTTGTACATTTTGGGAAGTACCAATCAAGAGCCTTTTTAACTTTTGAACTATTGTAAGTGTATAGGTTTTCACCTGTAGCATTCTTGACAACCTCGATTGCTGCTGTCATGGAACCTAACCCGTAGTAACAATACCATAGTGCCTTCTCTCCTCTTGCCATTTCTTCAGGCATTGAGCCATCACTAGAAATCTGATGGTCAATGGCACCTTTTAGCTCTGTAACATAACTAGCCATCTTTGTGCTATTATCTAGGTAATGAGCCGCAAGAACACCGTTTAGCAGTCCCCAGTCCTGATGGTTGTTTGAGGTGTTATATATTTCATATTCAGCAGCTTTAACAGCAACGTTTGTTACCCAAGTTTTGAATTTGGTTTTATCAGCGCTTGTAAATCCGCTATAGTTTGAAAGTAACTCGGCAGCACGGATAAGTGCGTTTCCAGCACGGTTTGTTACTAATGGTCCGTCATAGCCTGAATAACTTGTATTTACATTTGCCCATGCCATAATAAAGTATTTTGATTTGTCAGCATATTGTGTATTGCCTGAAAGCGTGTATGCAACTGCACATACATAAGCATCATAGCCATCGCCTTCAAGTCTTGCAGCATTTGTATTATGTGTATTCTGATCATCATAATAGTTTGGTACATAGAGATTGGCTATTGCATCAGATGAATGTGTAAGAGCTGTATTCGCAGAAGCTATTACCTGATCATAAGCAGTGCCACTTGTAGGTGCAGCAGCTATCTGTGCAGTATAATGCATTCCATTCGGATGATTGTATGCATTAGCCACCACTTGAAACATTAAAGTTGAAAGTATTGCTAAACTTAAAAATACCGCTAAAAATCTTTTTTTCATTGTATAGTCTCCTTTTCTTAATATAGTTTACTGTTTCTTCCCTAGATATTGAAAAGCAACCCTTTTTTGTTGTTCATCACCTCTTAATTTTTTGAAGTTTATAATTGTATAAAACAGATTTAGTATATATTTACATTTTACTACAAATAGAATTATAAGACTTGCACTATTTTATGTTTTCATTTGCTTTTTTTACAAGTGTATGTAAACGAACGTAATATAGTGAAGCTAATATTGTTGTGATTAATATGTGCATGATATTTATTTAAGAATTACAGGGTTGTCTTAGGCTCTTCTTCATAGGATAATAACCCATGGGGTTTGTTTTATCTACATCCTCTAAACGTTTTCTTAACGACTTTCTATTTGCACTCTCATTATGGGTTTCTACCCACATTACTATTTTTACCATTTAATTTTAAATATATTATGAATTGTTTGTGGAGTTTTTATAGGCAGTAGGACTAACTC
>JACMJL010000329.1 GCA_014380625.1 Clostridiaceae bacterium | reverse complement strand
TTTTGATTTGTCTGTACACCTAGCGTTACTGTCTTGAATTTCAGCCTGTCATTTTTTATCTTTCCTCTAAGAATTGAAAGATTTGTGCCCAAATGTTCTACAAACCCTATATGAGGGCCACGGATATTTTTTTCGGTAGACGGTTCATCAATGCTTCTTTTCTCTGTCTCTGACAGGTTACAAGATACTACAAAGTTAAGTGCATCAGATATAAAAACAGAATTACCTGACATAATACTTTCAACTGCTACCATTGAATCATATATAAGGGTTGTTTCAAAGCATGCTAAGTTAAGAATAGTATGACTATTTGATAATTCTTCAAGTTTCATCGAAACTATAGGTTTTATAAAATCTCTTTGAAGAAGATCATTGTCCACAAGCCCATTGATGTAGATAAAATATGCCTCATACTTGTTATCAATATAGACTTTCTTTCTTATAATATCGGGACAATCAAGCAATTTTTCATTAATAAACTGTAAACTAGTACCTTCCATAATTTTTATCTTCACTCCCTTTATAGTCTATAATAATCACCTCATTAGCAGATAATCAATAATGGTTTATCAGTTATGATAAGCATATTATTTGCAATAAAGCGGAAATTATCCTATTTGTACTATATTACTAAGAACAAAGGGAAGCGTTTATTTTATAATAATTTTAAGATAAGGTTAACGATGTTCCAACAATCAACATTTATAAAATGCATTCTAATTTATGGCATTTCTACACACACTTCTTGTTGTTTAGTTGAAAAAAAATATCATAAATAGGTGACTGACCTTGTTTCTGAGAAATTATAATTTCAATAAAAAAGCTACAGGCAATTTAACAATATTGCCTATAGCTTGTCACCTAAAAAAACCATGTGTAGTTTTAGTTTTATTTTACATCAACTTTCCACAATCCGTGAAGATTGCAGTAAGCATATACTTGTGCATTTTCCTTATCAGAAAATACTGCTTTAGGTTCATCTCCAGGAGATAATGTGATTCTTTCAGTTCCGCAATCGGAAACTACAGCAATCCATTCTATGAAGTGCTCTTCTGTCATTGGATGAAGCACAGATCCTACCTGAACAGTGAGCTTTCCATCATTTCTTGAAGCAACTGGAACATGCTTTTCTAAAGAGGCATCTGTAGTATTGGCTTTCAACTCTGTCATAGGCTTTCCACAGCAGACAAGTTGTCCGCCTCCACTTTTGATTAGCTCTACCATATTACCGCATATTTCACATTTGTAAAAAGATATTGGTGTCTTCATATTTTAGTTTCTCCTTTAAATAATTATTTTTGCTTATTTCTAATTTCTGAAGAAAAAAAGCAAAGTTTATATTCTATATTATACCCTTGCCTTTTGTGATAGAAACAGATTGTTTGAAATACTTGGAAACCTATGTTTTTTTAGTAGGATAAATAGGAATAACTCAACTTTCCCATGGTGATAATCTGCGAATTCAGTCTATTCGCAGATATTTGTGGGTGGAAAAGTTGAGTTATTCATAAGAGAGCTGATAAAGATGCCATTAATATCTATATTTCTTGGAACGTTAATTTATATAACTCAACTTTCTCACCTAGAAATATCTTTCTATAGCCTGATTAACCTAATACCCAAAGGCACTTTTAACATTTGGCGGCAAAAGCTCCAAGGTTTCTTCCCATAATTCAGGTGAGCGAAAAGCTGCAACGAAGAGCTTCTCCGAACAAGCAGTTTTCTTTTCTTTTTCACAGGATATTAAAAATCCCCCGCGCTGCTCGATTAAAATTCTTGCCGCAGCGATATCCCAAACATAAACATTGGATGAAATAAAAAGAT
>JACMJL010000328.1 GCA_014380625.1 Clostridiaceae bacterium | reverse complement strand
TTCTTCTGCAACGTCACTGCTTCCAGATAGATATAATAAGTAATTATAAATCTGCGACGAAAATTCTGTATATATTTGTTCAAATGCCTTCAATGGGATACCCCTTTCTATAAATAATGTAAATTCCTTTATCCTTAATTTCATTATTCTATAGTATTAGTCTTTTTAATCTTCATTTGGTTACAAACTTTTTAAAATAAATCTTAGTTATATAATTCATTATAATATAAAAAAGCATCGGTTAATCAATAAAGATTTCCCAACGCTTTGAGCTTGTAATTTAAATTCTATACTTTGCTGAAGCAACATTGTCTTTTGCATGTCTTTCCATTATTTCTTTGATCCCCAATTCTTCCTTAGCAAACTTTATTATTTCCTGCATTACTTCTATTATCTACCCTAATCCCCACGCTTTTCTGCCCTAATTATATGCTATTTCAAATTTCCCATACTCTTTTTCAGCATAGATTAATCTAACTTTTCTAATATTGATATTTTCATACTTGTATACCTTTCAATTTCAATATTTCGTAATAATCATCTATTATGTTTAAAGACATCTACCTTATCTATTTGAATATTAACATTAATGTATAATTACAGAAAATAAAAAGTGCTATCAGCACTAAACATAATGGGATACTCCTCCTCAAACCCAGGAAGCCATGACTAGGATCCTCTAATAGCTTTGCTCTGCTTAGAAGGAAAATTACTAATTAACTTTGAGAGTAGTTTGAAAGGTTCCAGACTATCATCCATTGATAGACACTTCTATATATCAAACCCTCTCTTATGAATTTTAATTCTATTAACTAAAGGATCATTTTCCATCTTTATTTCGCCTCCTCAAAGTTTTCTCTGAGCCATTCTTCGTATTGATTTTTATAATATTCAGAAACATCATCCCATATCAATTTTGAAGGTGAAAGACTATGTAAGTATTTTTTATAATGTGCAATTGAATTAAAGTTTTTAGATTGCAATAACCACTTATTATAGGTTGGTTTTTTGTACATTTTTTTAATACCTCCTAATTAACTCTATACTAGTAGTATTGCCATTTTCACGTTGTTTTAATCACTGAAATGTAATAAAAAAATTACATTTTAATGTTTAAAAATATCTATATTGGCAATACTAAAAATAAAACAAATTACTTAGTTCTAAGGAGATGTTATCTAGTGGCCTGTATTGAAAGAATAAAATGAGCTCATGACATAAACATTATGAGAAACGGATTTTTAGCAATAGCTATTAAATGTATAAAAGCATACCAAAAATTTATGTTTGAAAGGCGCCAGGCTATATAGCCTGGTGTAGTGATTAAATGAAAAGAGAAAAACCGAAAAAGGTAAAAGGAGAAATGAAACAAGTACATTTTGATATGGATATTAAGATGTTTTTAAAGTTTGAAAAGAAAGTTTATGCAAAAGGATTAACAATATCAGAATACTTTAGAAACAAAGTTGCTGAAGAGATGCAAAAATAATTAGGTAAGGATACCATTATCAATATGGAATCAGCTATATAAAGCATCTACCCTAAAGCTAAGTTTTCATATTTCGTAGAAACAGATTCTATGTACTATAGTTTCAATTTACCAGAAACTATTGCATACCTGGATCCTGAAGCCTTAACTCTGCGTTTTTGGACAATATACTTAGAAAAGGTGAAGATATAAAACTCCAATCATAATTTTTATTATAAATTGGAGTTTTATTTTTTATAATATTTAATTATTGAAGTTCTACAACCTCAGAATGAAGAAAGGTGTTTTCCCCTCTAAACTTGTCTAATTTCATTAGCAACTTATTTTTACAGCTTAAATTTTTGAATCATATTATTTAATTTCTCTGCTAATTTAGCTTGATCTTGAGATGCTTTTGTTATATCTTGAATTGCCATAGCAGATTCATTAACACTAGCTTGTATTTCCTCTGAACTAGCAACTGATTCCTCAGCAGTAGCAGATACATTTTCAATTGCCCTTTTAATTTCTGATATTGTTCCATTTACTATATTCATTGAAGCCCCAATATCCGAAGATATATTATTAAATTCTATAGCATCTTCACCATATTGCTTACCAGTATCTACGAATAATAAATAATCAGGCTTAACTTTATTATCAATAAAGCTTAATACATCTTGAGCATTATTAGAAAGATTTCGGAATGCTTGTTCAACTTTCGTAGTTACATCTTGAATCCTTTGAACTGTATTTGAAGAGTTTTCTGCTAACTTTCTAACTTCATCAGCAACTACTGCAAAGCCTTTTCCCTGCTCACCTGCCCTTGCTGCCTCAATTGCTGCATTTAATGCAAGTAGATTTGTTTGACTTGCAATACTTCCTATCTCATCAGCCATTATCTTAACTTCACTAACAATTTTACCCTCTTCAATTGCATTTAAGATGTTTTTTTGCTTTTCAAGATATAATTCATCTGCAGTAGTAGCACTATTTCTAGCATCTTTTCTAACTTGCTTTGCTTTTAATTCTATATCCTTTGCAATCTTATTTCCTTTGTCTGCTCTTAAAGTGACATCGGCAATATTACTGGCAATATCTTCTGTTGTTGCATTTATTTCTTCTGTTGTAGCACTTAACTGTTCTGCACCCATGGACACTTGTCTTACTGACTCATTTACAAGCTCCATTTTTGCAGATATTTCTTCTGTTGTAGCTGATAATTCTTCACTTGTAGAACTAATATCAGTAGCGCTGTCTGATATTTCTCCAATTAACTTTTTTAAGTTAGTAATAGCTTTATTTAAAGCCATTGCTAAAATCCCAACCTCATCTTTAGAATTAATATTAACAGTCTTTGATAAATCATTTTCTCCAAGCGCCTCGGCTACAATCACAACTTTCTTTAGCTGTTTTGAAATTGTAATAGCTATCAATAAACCTAGTGAAATAGCTACTAATAAACCAACTATAATAAATACTATAATCAGCCCACGTGCTTTATTGAAGGATGCTGTACTAGAATCATAATCAGTTTTTGCAATACTAACATTTAATAGAACTTCCTTTTCCAGGACAGACGATAAATTCTGTCTTAATGTTTCTACGCCTGGTGAAAGTTCTTTGGCTTTATTGTAATCTCCTGCTGCAATCTTAGCAATCATGTCAGCTCTTGCAACACGGTAGTCTCCCAATATTTTCTCAAACTCATCAAATTGCTGTTTATCTAATGGATTAGTTATAGTCAATTTATATGCCTCAATAGAAATATTGTTAGTGGCTACACGACGTTGAATGTCTTCTTCGTATTTTTTCAAGTCACTCCTATTCTCTGGTTGGGATAATAATATTATGTTAGTTCTTATTTCAAGTAAATTTGCATTTATACTATTAATATAACTAACGCCCTTTAAATCAGAATTATAGATATTATCTAAATTTTTATAAATATTATTCATGTTAAATATTCCAATAACACCTACAACGCCAATAAATAATGCAACTACAATAAATGCTGATAATAGTTTTTGAATCATTTTTAAATTTGCAAACCATTTCATTAATTTTCACCCCTTAAATAAAATACTCTGTCTATAATACTACATGATATTCGTAATTTCGACAATGGATTTAATTGCATAATTAAATTCATTAAAATTTGTATTTAATTTATATATAATTTATATATTCATAAGTTTCCAACTCGGGGTAATTGTAGCACTTTTTTAACTTAGGGGTAGGTTGATTTATGCAAAAGATATTAATTAAATATTACAGAATAAGAACCTTGTAACTGTAAGTTGGAATAGACACTTGTAATCTTAGCAAATGAACATAGTCTTTAGAGAGGTATCGTAATTGATTTTCTAATGTATTCCTTAGTTTTATTTACAATTTTGATTATTTGAGGATATGCATTTAGAGTTCCTTGGGTAACAATAGGCCTTCCTAACTTTACAAGTCCTAATCTTCTGGAACTAAATCCACCTACTCTCATTAAATTATTTACTGATGGTGACGTATCTGATAAAAATAATCCATCTAGACTTCCAGAAGTTAATTTATACATATCAGTTATTGAAGGTATGACTAGTTCAGGATGATATTTTCTACTTAAGGTGTACACTTGAGCTCCAAATTCATCAGTTCCAATAAATAAAAGTTTCCCTTTTTCGTTTTTGCTTATATTGTCAAAAGTAGGCATGGAAAGAAGTTCAGATTTCGTAGGATTTTTATCTGCTGGAAGCTTTCCTATATGTATATTTGCAGCAGTAGCTGAAGAATGGCATCCTCCTACATCATGGTATATTACTATCATTAATATCACCTCTCATTTAATCTTATTTTCTTAGTATTTCTTTTATCGGCATATATATTCTTTATTATTACGTTAAAAGAAATGTTGGCTGGCCCCAGCTATGGAATGTGGTTGAGCAAGCAATAGGAGATTTAGTTGAAAATACTGACATAGAAGAAATGACTGACAGAAAATATATTGTAGGATATTATTTAAAGCATTATTTTATGAATAGTGGAAGTTGAAATTGCAATAAAATTTGTATAACGTGTCGTGTTGCCGACGTTCCTAGGCTTAACCCCACCGGTACCGGTTTGCCTTAGGAATGTGCATTGGTGTTGGTTTAAGATATCCTTAGTTTAAAAGATACTGTTGAACAAATAATCTATACCCATTAAAAGGACTATCCAGCCAAGGAGAATGGTTAGATTTTGTTCTACGATGGAAATCACCAAATCTGAACTCCTTATAAAAGTCCTATAAAGTTTTTGTTTAGAGAACATTTTTTTATTATACTCATACCTATCAATGTTTTTCT
>JACMJL010000327.1 GCA_014380625.1 Clostridiaceae bacterium | reverse complement strand
TTTATTTAAATGCAACGTATTGACCTTGATATTCTGCTAATAATTTCTCTTGATTATAACAAGATACTTTAAGATTTAATCTGCTTTTTTTATGCTTTAAATACATTTCAAAAAATTTGCTCTTAATTTCCTCATCTGATAAATCACATTCTGCAATAAAATCTTCATTAATAGGGGCTACATAATTAATATTGCTCTTTTGGATTACAATATGAGCTTGTGGATCTATTTCATTAATATTTATGTACACCATCGCCCAACCACAAACAGTCAATAGAGAATTTATACTTCCACCAAAGGCTGTTGATTTATGATTAACATTTGGTTCTAACTTTGCCGATATTCTCACCTTGGATGGTGTGAACTCCACAACGCTAAACCCCATTGCTTTAGTAATTGGTATTTGTTCATGCAAAAATTCCTCAAATTCATATTTATTCATATGTCCTCCACTATTTTCTCTTTGTATCTATCCTTTTCATTAAAAAAAGTTATGTCAGAGTAACCAGCATATATTTTTCCGGAATGTTTTATACCACTCTCTATAACATACCTATCTCCTTTAGTATATGTATTTGAAACACCATCTATAATCAAATGGATTTTCCCCTGGAGAACTATTCCCCATTGGAGTTCATGACAATGCTCCTGTAATTCAACATCTTCATCAAATTTCATAAATATGATTTGATGATCACTTCCTTGAGATAAATAAGCATTAATTCCTTTTATAGGAATGTCTGCTTTTGGTAAACTTAATATTGGGTCTGGAAATATTTCATTCATCTTTATCTCTCCAATCTCTCTGAATACAGGTTCATAACCATATTTTCTCTTTTGTTTTTCCCTATATTCGCCTTTAACTTTTTAACGTTAAAGGGCCTACCATGTGCTGGAAATATTTCCTTTGCATGATTTGATATTATTTTTCTCCAACTATTATAATATTCATCCATATCACAAATAAATACTACACAGTACTTTGTTCCAGCAAATTGAAGAAAGTTAGCCGCTGCATCACCAACAAAGGAATTTCCATCCTCAAACATAATGGAAATTGAATCAATAGAATGTCCAGGAGTTTCAATTATCTTCCCCTGCAGATTAACTCCAATATCCTTTAATTGGGTCTCACCCTTAACAAGAATATCATTTTCTCGTGTTTTATAAGGATTGAATTTCAAAGTCCTTTTAACTACTCCTTTTCCATTAGAAATTAGTCTTTCTAAAGAAAACAATAAACTTATCCGCTTATTTACTAGCCCACCTCCGTGCGTTATATCATTTTCTCCTTTTAACAATAAATCCTTAGCAAGATGGGACATCACTACTCTAATATCTTTGTTTGCTTCTAATAAGTTGTTTAATAATCCACAATGATCATCATGATGATGTGTGAGAATAATGTGTGAAATTTCATTTATACTTACACTAACGTCTTTTAATTTCTTACAGAATAATTCCCATTCGTATTCATAACCAGTGTCTATTAAAATATATTTTGTTTCGCATTTAATTAAGAAGCAATTTGTTACCTTCAACTTTAAATTAATTATTTCCATTTTATCTACCTTTCAAAGAGATTATTTACTAACTTCCGCTGTTACTATAAAGGATTTATGATTGATCCCATTCCGCTGAACTAAGTTAAATCCACAACCTATATTTAGGACATCTTTACAATTATACCACCTTTTGCAGCAAGAAAATTTAGTTCTCCTCAATCTGTTTTAAAAACTCACCTTTTTCTTCATCTATCTTACTATCTGGTCTCCAATATTTTGCTCCATTTCTTGTGCGTGATAAAAGCTTACTTTCTACTAATCCTCTTCTTAATAGAAAGTAATCGCTAAAGGTGTGATAACTTTCTATTATATTATTCACCTCTTTTTCACTATAAAAATGATTGTATTCAAATTTATCAGCAAGATATTTTAAAACTTCTAATTTAGAATCTTTCTTAGCAGGCCAAATTTTAACTTTACCTGTGCTATCAATGAATTTTTTAATTTTTTCCACATTTACACTCCCTTACACTTTTAGCCAATATTCTTTACAGTCCTTTGTTCTTTCCATGAAACCATACTCAATTAAATATCTTCTTATGGTTGCAACATCCGAATATATTGGTTTTAATATATTATTTATTTGTATTTCAGTATATTTTTTATCTGCTTCAAACAAAGTTGATATTTTTCTGAGCACAACTATTTTTCGTTTTTCTTTTGTAGGAAATGATTTTAGTTTTAATGAGTCTGTTTTATCAAAGTATGTTTTGATTATTAGCTCTTGTTCAGAATTTGTAACTTCATATCTTTCATCAACCATGGTGGCGCCATTATGTACCTTAACAAAACCTTCCTTGCTTAAAGATTTCTCAACTAATTCAAAAATAGCAAGGTATACCTTTGCTTGTTTAGCTTTCTCTCTAAACATAAATCTTTGATGACGAATTGTAGCAGGTGATAGCTCGTTTTTTTTAGCTATTTCATTATCCGATAAACCATAATAAAAATCATTTAATAATTTTTTTTGATTATCTGTAATCCCTGTATACTTTTTATCAAATTCTAATAAAGTTTCAAGTATGCACCCATGCTTTTCTTTAATATGCAAAATTATTGCTTTGTAAGCTTCAAAGAATCTTCCATTAAGTGAATATACTTCACCAATTTCAAATATCTCACCGCAAATCAAGCATTTATATATTCCTTTATCTGTATCCAATGAATATCCATTTTTGATTTCCTCAAAGTTAGATTCCAAAAGTAATTTCTCATTCACGTCTAAACATCTCCTAGTTTTGTTTATT
This sequence comes from Clostridiaceae bacterium, assembly GCA_014380625.1. GTDB lineage: Bacteria > Bacillota > Clostridia > Clostridiales > Clostridiaceae > JACMJL01. The sequence goes on along the minus strand of JACMJL010000327.1, from coordinate 2,724 downwards.
CTTTTTATAAATATATTATCAAATCGTTTATCAATTGTCAATTGTAACATTTTTCATCTATCTTGAAACCACTTCTGTAAATTATAAAGAATTTTAAAAAAACTCCATAGAGCCACCTATTAAGTGACTGCATAGAGTTTTATATATTCATATTTTGTTAATTGTTTTTTTCTAAGGTAGAAGCTGCCTCTGTTTTCCCTTCAAAGTAATAATTAAAAGGAAGTGAGAACTGGAGATATTTAAATACCCACTTTTGTTTTTCTTTAATAAGTACTGCTTCAAACCTAAATGGCCAACTATATTCTTCTCCCCTAGCATTTTCCTTTAGGGTGTTAGCGATGCTTCTTCTTATGTTAAAAAGCTTATCTTTATCAGCTAAATTACCAGTAAATATATCTTTGATTTTGTTTATTGTATTTTCAAAGGCAAGTTCTTCAGACATTACCTTTTTCATAATACCATGGGTAGCCATCCAAACCACTTCTTTATTGGAACTAATCAAACAATTATCATAGTCTAATTTCATTTCACTGTAGTATCCTCTATGCTCTCCTATCATCTTTTTGATTTCTTCCTTATTACTATAAGCAGTTTTATCTGTATTAATAATTAATGGATTATTAGTAGTGAAATATCTACTAGCAATTATATCTATCTCCTTATCTGCTTTTAAGTATTCATTATTAAAAACTTGTAGCCATTTAACTATTTCATCTTTATAAACTAAGCTATTGTTACTAGAATACTCCTTTATTTTGTTTCTAGCTGAATTAAAACTCTCTATATCATAACCGAGATTCTCAAATCTTAGATCTGGCAAGTGTCCCACTACTGGAAGTGAAAACTGCATTTGTCTTATAATCCATCTTGATTCTTTTTTCACTAATATAAAGGAAATACGCAAGTCCCATAAATAATGCCTCTCATCACCATCCCATTTATTTAATGAATGACACAACCTCCAATTGATTTCAGTTAACTTTACCTTGTCAGGCTTTTTACTATCAAAAGAAACCTCATCAAAATACCTTTTAACATTATCTAAATAACCTGCATAAACCTGATTGTTACTATAAAAAGAATACTTAACTGTACCAGTGGTATATATTAATGCTGTATCTCCAAGCGGCACTATAGAAGCTTCATCAGCATTAATTCTCACATCACCCCAATATTCCCAATCCCCCAAAAATATTTCCTTAACTTCCTCATAACCTATACACCATTCACTGGAGCCTGTACCAACTATAATCACATTTTCATCTTTATCAAACAATGCATCCATGAAACTATCAATTTGGGTTAAATCTCTTTGTATGTAAGCCTTTTTAAATATATCTAGTATTTCTTTTAATTCATTTTTCATATATTTCGCTCCCTCTTGTATGTTTTTTGTTTTTCAATTTTATCTATCCTAATCCAATAATATTAATTGATAAATTTACTCTTATATATAAACTAAAAAAAAGACTATACTAAAGCAAAGCCTTATTACAGTCTAAAAAAACATCTACAATATTTTACATAACAAAACAAGTGTGTAGTAAATAAAATGTAAAACACAGGATTTAAATTTTAGTTCTATAAGTTTGAGAGTCTCTACTTGCAAACCTTTAAAAGAAATAAAGCAAATAAACCTAATGAATTAGGTAATTTAAAACTTCTTTTAATATTAATTTTCTATTTTGAAAATTAATTAGCAAGTAGTAATCATCATTTTATAGCACCTCCGTGTATTTATATGTAAATTATACTTATATAAGGTTATAAAGTCAATGAAATTATATTCATCTATAGTATCCCATTACTTTCTTGCCTTCATCAAAAATAGAGAGTAGTTGATCTTTTTATCTTCTATGATTTTCTCATCGTGAAAAAATGTATTTGATTCTATATCTTTAAACCCAACGTTAATTAAAATACTTTTTAATTTTTCTTGGTTAAAACCATTATGCCCGTCGAAATCGGGATACTTCTTATGAAAACTCCCATCTTCTTCATCTAAATCTACAATGCACAAATAACCATCCTTACAAAGTAATTCATAAAATTTCTTTACTATTGCCTCTGTATTATGAATATGGTGCAATACCATAGAATTATAAATAACATTAAATTTCATATCTAATGAATTTTCTAAAGATATATCTAAATAATTAGTAATCATGTTATTTACCTTGTATTGGCTTATTTTAGAGTTAAGTATATCTATCATCCCTTTTGATGAATCTATAAGTGTAATCTTTTTAAACTTCTTATAAAGATTAAAACTTACAAGGCCAGTTCCACATCCAAATTCCATAGCAGAATAATCCTTGCTAATTTCAATTGAATTGCTTATTTTATCTGCTATTATTTTTGCTCTATTAATTCTTTTATCCGTATCCCAAGTTTTAGCATAGTCATCAAAACTCATTTTTAAATACCTCCAAAATATATCTAGGGTACTTGGCCCTACACATTAGTTATTACAATACTTTTTTTAAAAATTAATAGGTCTATGTTTTCTAGTAGGAGCAATCCAAACCTCACCAGTCCCCTTAAAGGTTTGTAAATATCCTTCGCGTTTTGATTTCTCTATGGCTGTTTCTATACGTCCTCTTATGACAATAGAATAATTCCCGTCAATTTTCAATGTATCATTATTTAGTTCATAGATGAGAAGTTCTTCGAAAGGAATATCACTTTCTAAAACCACAATGCCGGTTCCGGATAATTTAGGTT
>JACMJL010000326.1 GCA_014380625.1 Clostridiaceae bacterium | reverse complement strand
TGGATCATTTAATCTCAGTAATATTTGAGCTTAAAGATAGTTATGCTTTGTTTTACTTAATTGGTCAAGGCATAACAAAACGAGATTTTCTATATAATTTTTGTCATGAAGAACAAGAACCTGAGGATAAAGAGGAAGAGACAACTAATAGTTTGGAAGAAAGTGCTGAGGAATCCATACTAGATAAATATACAATAAACCTAACCACGTTACTTAACAATGAATATAGTGACCCCTTAATTGGTAGAGAGGATATTCTAAGTAGAACAATTCAAATTCTTTGCCGCAGAACAAAGAATAATCCAATCCATATAGGGGAGCCAGGAGTAGGAAAGACTAGTATAACTAAAGGGTTAGCTAAACTTATAAATCAGGGGAAAGTTCCTAGAAATTTAAAGGGTGCAGAAGTTTTTTCTTTAGACATAGGATCTATGCTTGCGGGAGCAAAATATAGAGGTGACTTTGAGGAACGAATAAAAAAGGTATTGAATGAGATTAAAAAACTTAAAAACCCTATTGTATTTATTGATGAAATTCATAACATAGTAGGTGCAGGGGCCATAAGTGGAGGAGCTTTAGATGCCTCTAACTTACTAAAGCCTTATTTAATGGAAGGTAAAATAAGATTCATTGGAGCCACTACCTTTGAGGAATATAAAAAATATTTTGAAAAGGATAAAGCTTTAAGTAGAAGGTTTCAGACTATAGAGGTGAAAGAGCCTACTATTGAAGAAACAATAGAAATACTTGAAGGGCTAAAAGAAAATTATGAAAATTATCATCATGTAAAATATACTCGTAATGCTATAAATAGTGCTGTAATCTTAAGTGATAAATATATTAATGACAAGTATCTACCAGACAAAGCTATTGATATCATTGATGAGGCGGGAAGCTATATGGGAATAAAATATGGTGTCATTGATAAAGAAATAATAATCGATGAAATAATAATCGAGGAAATTATTTCAAAGGTATGCCACATACCTAAGACAACTGTGGAAAGTAGTGAGATAAATTCTCTTAGAAATATGGAAACAATTCTTAAAGGTCGTATTTTTGGCCAAGATAAAGCTATTGAGGAAGTAGTAAGGTGTATAAAAATGTCCAGAGCTGGATTAAATGAAGACAATAAACCCGTAGCTTCCATGCTTTTCGTTGGACCTACTGGAGTTGGTAAAACAGAGATAGCTAAAAGCTTAGCTAAAAGTCTGGGAGTAGAGTTAGTAAGATTTGATATGAGTGAATATGTAGAGAAACATACCGCATCAAAACTTATAGGTGCACCTCCAGGTTATGTAGGCTATGAAGAAGGTGGATTACTTACAGATATTATTAGAAAGAAGCCACATTGTGTACTTCTTCTAGATGAAATCGAAAAGGCTCACGATGATATTTTAAACGTACTTTTATCTGTAATGGATTATGCAACGCTTACAGATAATCAAGGTAGAAAAGCTGATTTTAGAAATGTTGTTATTATTATGACCTCTAATGCCGGAGCAAAAAATATTGGGAAGAATCTTGTTGGCTTTGGTGAAAGGGGAATTAAAGGTGAGGTTATATTGGAGGAAGTAAAAAAAGAATTTAGTCCTGAATTTAGAAATAGATTAGATAAGGTAGTAGTATTTAACCATATAAATCCTTATATGGCAATAAACATAGCTAGAAAAGAATTAGGCCTCTTTAAGGAAAAATTAGAAAATAAAAAAATCATTTTAGAGTTTACCGAAAGTTGTGTGCAATATATTGCAGAAAAAGGTATCTCACAGGAATTTGGAGCAAGAGAAATTCTTAGAATTATTAACTCGCAATTTAAACCTTTGTTGATTGAAGAAATACTCTTTGGTAAATTAAGCACAGGTGGGAAATGTACTGTAGATGTAATTTCTAATGAATTTAAATTAGTTTTCATGTGAATTTCAATGCAAAGAGAGAGTATGTAATTAATATAAAAAAACAGTTAATCCATAAATGGAGAGAACGTCTATAGTTTTGTGTGAACTTGAAAAGAATAGAAAATCTTATTTGGAAATTACTATGGGAAAAAATTCCTGTAGTAATTTTTATTTTTTAGGGTATTACTAAATAATGAAGAAGTGTAGCTGGTTATGATATTATTATTTGCAATAATTCTATTATTATTCATGAATATTCAAATTGGTACAAGCGTAGCTTTTTATATAAATTGTTCAAGCCTTTCAGGGAACATTATA
>JACMJL010000040.1 GCA_014380625.1 Clostridiaceae bacterium | reverse complement strand
TTTAAACTTGTGTTTTCAGCTAATGGGAAGAACTTAACAAAATCCTTTGAACTCTCTTTAATTTGAAGTTCTAATTGTATATTGTCACCATCTTCTTTAACTTCTTGTAGGTAGTAGGTGTTGTGGAATAAAAGGCCCTTTGCTAATTCTTCTACTCTACCTGACATTGTTTCTTCAATAATAAATAAATATACATCCTTAACCTTTATAATGCTTATGCCTGAATGGGTATATTGTAATAAAGCACAGTTATTGGTACTTCCGTGTACTTTAATATCACCTGAAATAACTGTAACACTTGCTACTGGCGCATTTATAAGCATTTCTCCATAAGTTCCTGTCTTTCCATTCATTACAAAAGCAGTACCATTTTCATATTTGCTAGATAAAAGAACTTCAGAAGTTGAATAGTTAATTCTTAAGTCTGTACCTGGTACCCTAAAGTTAATTGGGAACATTCTAGTTTCCTTAGCATTAACTGTGGACTTGAAAGTGTATTCCTCTCCTGTTATGTCCTTTGGAACCTTTATTGTAATAGCTTTATTGTCCTCTTCAACATTTCGTACAAAGAAGAATCTGCCATCTTCATTTCCCTCTTCATAAGTTGTGAAGTTTTCAAAGCTTGTATTTAAGGCTACATCAAGGGTTGAACCCGACTCTCCAAGAACTGCGATGTTTTCACCTCCAGCTACTATCTTTACTAAGGTTTTGCCATCACTATTGGCGATAATATTAGCAAACTCTTTAGCAAATCTTATAAAGCCCTTGATCCAGTAGTATTTATCTTTGTGAATTTCTCCCGTTTCTCCAACTGGTGAACCACCAAAGTCATAACTAGTGATATTACCAAGTCCCCCTGAGAAAACAGTGTCACCTCTAGCTCCTATAAAGGGGAAGGTTGTTCCCCCAACCATCATGTAATAGTTAACTATTGAAGCGCCTTTAATGAATACACTCTTTGAAACACCCTCAACTACCTCAAGTCCAGGTTCATAGGTAGGTGCTCCAATCTGTGAAAACCATCCTGCTTGTAACTCTAAAATCATTATTGGTGAATCTGATTGTGACTTCTTTGAACTTATTAACTTTTCCTCAAATCTTTCAAATTCCCACATCCAAAGTCCAGGAATATTAGGATAATAAGTACGTGTATCTATAATTCCTCTACCTCTCAAAAACTCTGCTTCATTAGCAAACTTAGGAACATCTATACCATATTCCTCCATTGCATTCTTTAAAAATATAAAATAGTCTATAGCATCTTGTACTGTAATTGTTTCTTCACCGTATTCAATTAAATGATCATATTCATTTTCAATTTGAGCAGCTATTATGCTTCCGCCATTAGTAATTAAATGGCTATTAATCTTCTCACTGCAAGTTTTGTACCATTTTTTGCAAAGCTTTAGATATCCTTCATCTAACATTCTAAGTCTAAACTCTTTTTTAGCGATTTTTGAAATCAGCCAATCTGGGTGACCACCAAAATCAAGTTCTGCGCAAATATATGGACCTGGTTTTATAAGAATATAGAAACCATATTTTTCGCATAGGGTTAAAAATCTATCTAAGTCATAATCCCCTGACCATCTTTCTTTACCTTCCTCTGGTTCATGCATGTTCCAGGCTATATAAACAGAGATTAGATTTGCTCCTGTAGCCTTCATTTTCTGAAGTCTATCCTCCCACAATGCAGCAGGCACTCTAAAATAGTGAAATTCTCCTCCAATTAAAAACTCTCTTTTACCATTAATAATAAATCCATTTTTATCATAGGATATTATATTTTCGTTCATGTGTATCCCCATCCTTTTCTATTTAAAATATATTTCTATTTTATCTACATTTCCTGCTCTAACTTGTTCTGCGAAAGGTGCTGTTACGATGTTACCCTTTAAAGAAGTTAACAATTTACCCTCTTTAAATATTTCAATGCTATCAATTTTTGCCCCATCTACTCCAAAAGTATCTTTTTTTGTTTTATTGTGATAAGTAGTAAGGGTACTTCCTAGTAAATTAAAGGCAAAACTACTTTCACCTAATTGGATTTTTTCTTCCTTCATATCTCTAAAGGTAGTAAGTTCTTTTGCTTCCTCTGCAAATAGCCAACTTGGAATAACTGGTTTAAACTCCATATTTAGCTCATTATTTTCATTAAGGAAAAATGGTTTTTGTCCAACCGTCATATATCTCCATATATTTAAAAACTCAGCTGAGGCTCCTGTAAGTCTGGATACAAATCCATTTCCATGAATTTTTTCGTCTGTATGTACAGAACTTGCAATAAAGGAGGAGTTCTCAAGTATACTTCTTCCATAGACCTTTGGGTCAAGGAAGGGAATAAAGGCATTTTTGAAACTATTAAAAAATTCATCGTAAAGCCCTACTCTTAAGAGTTCTAAGAAATATTTATATTCCATATGAAGGAACACTGCTTCATTTTCAAGCCAACCTCGTGGGAATACATTTTGTCTTCCTATTTCCTTTGTTTCCTCCATGATATTAGCGTTTACCATATACATATCTAACTTTTGGTCATAAAGTCCAGTTTTCTTAATTGAGTTGAACAACTGTCTTGCCTTTTCAGTATCCTTCTCCATTCTTAATACATGCACTGGTCCTTCAAGGAAATATGGTATTGGTCTTTGTTCAAACTTTGTTACACGTACTAGTGGAAGTCCATTTTTATTTTTAAGCTCATTACCCTCTTTATCTGTTGTTATCTCATATTCTTTTGCTGCATTAATGAAGTAGGTATAATATACACCTGACTCTTCATTTAAAGCCTTTTCAAGGCCCCTTTCAACTTTAATTACAACTGCTTCTAAAAATAGAATAAGTTCTTCAAGGTTAATATCTTCTTCTTTACCTGAGATACCAAAGGTTGTCTCTTTTCTATATTCTTCCTTAGCTGTATTGCTTAAGTCCCAGAACATAAAATCCTTAACCTGAGTTACTAATAGATCCCTTACTTTACTAAAGAAAGTATACAGTTCTTTAGGCACCTGTATATTTGTCTTAGTATTAACTTTATAAGTCTTCAAAAGCTCTAATATCATTAGTGATAATCTCTTGATTTCTGTACTTTCATTAATGGAGGATCCAAGTATTGCTGGAAGTCCGTTTAAGGCATCACACCAACCAGGCTTATTTCCTTCCATTTCAACACCTACACCACTAGGATCAATGGATGCTATCTTATTAACTATAAGACATACTATCTTTGATATTAAAGTTGAATGATAGATTTCACCCTTACCAAAATCAGTACGTAACTGATTAGGATTACTGATTCTTTCTTTAATCATCTTTTCTTTTTCAGCTATTTTTACTAAAGATCCAGATTGTCTTACCCCATCCTTCGTAAGAATATGGCGTTGAATTCTAGGTACAACTACTTCAAAGTTATCATAATAGGTATAATCCTTTTTATTAAACATTAAATCAATAACCTTATCCGGGAAAATCTCCATGAACTGCTCTAAAAGGTCATTATTGTAGGTCCAGTGATCTACCCAATATCCTTCTTGAAAATCAGCCAAATCTTCTTTTGTACTTAAGGCAATTAATTTATTGAAAAATACATCTATATTATCCTTTTTTAGCGTCATTTCATTTTGTTCAAGAAAGCCAAGAAGACTTCCAGGGGTAAATGCTTTTTTAACAAAATTCAACAGAATACAACTATCTTTCTCGTTAAAGTATTCCACTATTAGATTCCTTGCTTCTGCCTTGTTTTCAAGCGCAAATCTAGAACCCTTTAAAACTAATGGATTGAAACCATCTAATTGCAATAAATTAAAGAAGGTTTTAATGTTTGTATCTTCAATAAAAGGAAAGAAATACACATCATTTCTTCTATTTTGATTTACGTCTCTAAAGTTTGAATTTCCTTGTGAATAGTTAGTTGCATCTATTTGGAAAAAGTTATATTCCCTCTCTAAATCTCCGTGTTTTCTTGAATAAACATAGAAGTTATGTTTACCATTTCCAACTTTTATAGGGTATCCACCTCTTAAGAAATTATCCATAAAGGTTTGCCCACAATATAAATCAAATTCTTTAGAACTACTTGACGTCATTATATGATTCTTTGAGCTTTCTATAAGAGCCTTATTCTCATTAATCTTATTTACCATATACTCTTCTGTTAGCTTCTTTGCTACAAATTCTGATAATTTTTCAAACTTTTCAGCACTTCCAATCAAAGTATAAGTAGTATCCGTTTTACCAACTTCAATGGAAAGTTTTTTATATCCAAGTCCACAAGGAGTTATCCCCAGGTCCACCTGTTTTTCTGGCACTTTAAAGTCATCTTCAATAAACCTCTGTGGATAAGAAAGATCTGTTACTTCTCCAAAAACTAAATTAGGTTCTATAAGGGTTTTAGAAAAATTAATTTTACCTTCCTTGAAATCAAAGTTTAAGAAGAAGTTACCACCCTCCATTAAAACTGTTTCTGGTGTATCGTATGGAAGAGCCTTAATTCTGTAGAAAGGTAGTGTATTATAATTGTCCACACTCATCCATGCCTGTCTTAGATTGCTTTCATTTTTCATATCATTATTAATAAGATAATAAGGTATAACTATTGGCATGCCATCAAGAACTTCGATTTCAAGTTCTCTATCTGATATATTTGTAATTTCAACTTTTCTAATAAGTCCTGCAAACTTTTCTCCTGGAAGTGTACAAAACATTACTTCAATTTTAAATCCAAGGGTTTTATTGATTTCTTCCAATTTCAAGTCATAAGAAGTAATGTATAATCTTTGCTGAGTTTCATAAATCTTATTATTATAATTATCTTGAAAAGGTTCATAATAAGTAGTTTTATTATTAGTATTATCCTTTATTTTTAAAAATGTTCTAAAGCCTTGTAGGGATGTCTGCCTATAAGCTTTATTTGCTGGTAGAAACTCCATAATGGAATAATCCTTGTTATTCATTCCAAAAGTTGATATACATTGCCCTCTATTAACATAATAAGCCCACATTGGTTTACCATACAAGCCTGCACCTGCAGGTAAAAAGCTGGAAAAGGCCTTTTTATGATTATAATCTTCAATAACGAATTCTTCATTATCATTAATAAAATAGTTATTATTGTTCACCGTTTACATCATCTCCTATTATTAATTTTTTTCGCCTTCAATGCTTTAATTATAGACGTAGAAGGATAATGAAGCATTCAAAATAATAATGATACTATCAAAATCTTACGATTATTTTTTAAATAACTTAAATAAGATTTGCCTAGTCATTAATAAGACTGGTAAGTTTTATATTCATTACCCTTATTGAAGCAATCCATACACTAATAACCACGATAAAAACACTTAATATTGATACCGCTAAGGTACCAAGACCCGTAACGATAAATGGAAAATCAACAAGCCCCTGACCTGAAAGCATCTGGTTCAATAGTTTTGGTAAAATAATTATTCCTGCGGGGATGCCTAGTGCGATTCCCACCAAGGAAGAAAGTAATATTCTATATACAATACTCCTTCTAATCTGTGAATTTAAAAGTCCCAAAGCCTTAAATATACCTAGATCTTTTTTCTGTTGATAAATTGTTATTAAGGTTACATTGAAAATAATTATAAAGGTTATTATAGTAAATACTGCTATCAAAAACATAAGGGCAAAAGCCATATTATCAGTTATAGCTGAAATAAAACCACTAAAAACTTCAGGAGTTTGTTTTATATCAATTTTATTATTATATTTAAGCGAAAGGATATCAGCAAAGTTCTTGCTACTTTCTCCCTTTTTTAACTTAATGGCATACATAATTTCTTCAGTCTTATCAATATATTGTTCTATGGGTTTTTTTTGAAGTCTTACTCCTGTTCCACCATCCATCATACTTTGGTAAATACCTGTTATTATAAAGGATTTTCTATTACCTTTAAAATATAGGTCCACAGTATCTCCTGTTTCTTTTTTCATATTCTTACTTGTATTTACTGCAATGGATACCTCATCTATAGTTATTGGGTTTCTCCCCTTAATGTTAACAATTCCAATGGAATTCATGTCGCCTTCATAAGCAAGTAGTTCTATTATTTTAGAGCTACCACCTTCAGTTTTATAGGCAGCTGAAGACCAGCTCCAGGGCACTATATTAATAACTTTTTCTTGATTTTTAATTTCCCTAATAATATTATCTTTAGAAGTTTCACCTTCTGTTGTAAATTGAGCTGTAAGCTCCGAATTATCAAATCCCCAATAAGCTAAATTTGAACCAAGTTTCACAATTGAATTATAACTATTAATTGTGCCTGAAAAAACTACAGAAGTTAAAAATAAGGTTAGGCCAATAAATATTACCTGCCTTTTATAGGTGGCCATTTGTTTTATAGCTAAACTAAAGGAAAGGGGAAACCTTTTAAAGTTCATTAAATTAATGTGATTTCCACTACTAGAAATATGTTCCTCAGTAACAGCTTTCAAAGCATCAGAGGGCTTAATTTTGCAAGTCTTTTTTGAGCTAATAAAGGTGGTTGCTATTATGACAACTACAATTAGAAGTGTGGTTATGAGTATTGAGGCTAGACTACCTGAGCTTATACTGTTAATGCCTGTGGCTTTTAAGGTGCTAGTCATTATAACCTTTATGCATAGGTAGCTTAGGCAAATCCCTATAGGTATTGAGATTGCTGACAGCAATAAAAATTGTAGCAGATAAATAAATTGTATCTGCTTTGAGGTAAAGCCCTCTGACTTTAATATTCCTATAACTTTATAATCTCCTAATATAGAGTTAGAGATAGTAAAGGCTGTAACAAATACTGCACAAACTATTACTAGAATTGAAAAAGCCATCAATACTGAAGCAGCTATTTTTAATAAATCCTCATAACAACTTCTAATGTTTTCATACTCAAACCTGTAGCCTCCAAAAGGTGCCTTTAAGTAAGTCTCAAAGTCTTTCCAGGTATTGTCTGCTCTACTTAAATCCTTATATCTTAACCCTAAAATAAAGGTGTTATTCTTATGGCTAAAAATACTTTCAATTTCTCCCTCTCCCACCCACACTCTTACGGTACCCATTAGAGAACTACTACTAATAGGGTCCACCACAATAGCCGCTATCTTCATAGGCTTATTCCCAGCCTCAGTAGGAAGGTTAATTAGTTCTCCAAGTTTTAGATCATTTTCATAGGCGAAACTGGTAGGCACCCATATTTCCCCGCTATCTGGGCTATTCTTTTTCTGCCCTTCTACAAATATCAGTTTATCCTGGGATTGCTCTAAAGTGGGTCTTTCAACTACTCTTAGGGATTTATCTACTTTTTTACCATGAATACTAATTTTTGCACTTAAATTGTAGCCCTTAAATAGGGTGATAGCTTCAATGTTGGGTTGTTTAAAAAACCATGCCTTTACCTCATCAACCTTGTATAAACCTTCTTCAAAAGAAATAACATCTTGAGAAGCATTAGTATCCTTAAACATTTTGTCCACAGGAGCTTCCAAGCCTTGCAACAATCCAATACCTGTAGCCAGTACTAAGGCTGAAACCCCTATTATTATCGCTATAAGTGTATTTTGAAGTTTCTTTTTCTTAACATTTTTCTGAGCCATTAAAAATATACTTCTCATGATTACCACCCCTTTTGAGTCAGGTAATCAAAAATAGTTTTTTCACGTTTTGAAATATCCGTTTCACTATACTTGCAAAGCTTCATATCTCCGTCTATTCGTCCATCTTTAATGAATAAGATTCGATCTGCTCGACAAGCTGCTTTTATATCATGGGTAACCATTACAAGGGTCTGTCCCTTTGAGTTCAGTTCAGTAAATACATTTAAAATATTTTGTCCTTGCAGAGAGTTTAAGGCTCCTGTAGGTTCATCAGCAAATAATACTTGTGGCGAGTTAATTAAGGCTCTTGCTATAGCCCCTCTTTGCTGTTGCCCCCCTGAAACCTGAGAAGGAAGTCTAAAGCTTTGTTCCTCGAGACCAAAGATCCCTAATAGTTCCCTAGCGCGCTGATCTACCTTCTTTTTACTTTTTTCCACCAAGTAGCCTGGCAAAATTACATTCTCTATTATTGATAAATTAGGAACCAGATTAATGCCTTGAAAAACAAAGCCTATTTTCTTCCGTCTGAAAATTGATAACTGATCCTCATTAAGATCATTAAGAACTATCTCCTCAAAATTAACACTACCACTGGTGGTGTCTTCCATCCCACTTAGAATATATAAAAGAGTAGATTTCCCTGAACCTGAACTCCCCATAATTACTGTAAAATCTCCCTGATAAATATCAAGATTAATATTTTTTATTGCATGGACAGCTTCTCCATCTGTAAGATAAGTTTTACATAAATCCTTTGTGTTTAAAATAACTTTTGGCATCTTTACAACCCCTTTACATTTACTCTTATATGTAAATACTACCAGGTTAATATTAGTGAACCCTTTTGAAATTATTAAGAAATTATTAAGAAAGATATAAACCTAGATTTTAGGGATTGTAAAATAAATAGTGGTGCCTTGGTTAATTTCACTCTCCACATATATTTCCCCACCGTGTGCTTCTACGATATATTTGCAGATGTATAATCCAAGACCAGCTCCTTCTTGAAATTCTATATCTTGTTCCTTTTCTCCCCTAAAGAATTTATCGAAAATATAAGATAAATCCATATTTGAAATTCCTATACCAGTATCCTTTACATAAACCCGTAAAAAACTTTTTTCTGAAATCACGCCGAAATGAACACTTCCTCCAAAGGAAGTGTACTTCATGGCATTCTGGAAAAGATTAAAGATAACTTGCTCCATCCTTAAAGAATCAATATCAATTAATACTTCTGGAACCTCAGTATCTATTATTAATTCCATACCTTTTTTATTAAATTCAATGGTGTAGGCCTCAACAATTTTCAGTATAAATTTCTTGCTGTAATTTTGTGATTTATTAATCCTTAGCTCACCAAGTTCTGCCTTACTATGCTCAAAGAAATCATTAATTAAGCTTAAAATATTATCTGCTTTATCATCGATTACCTTAACATAACTTTGTAAGGTAATCTGATCCTTAGCAAATCCGTCCTTAATAGCACCTACATAGGCTTTAATGGATGCAAGTGGAGTTTTCAAGTCATGAGAAATACAGGCAATAAGCTCCTTTCTCTCCTTTTCCAACTTGGTTTGTCTTTCTAGTGAATATACCAACTCTTCCTGCATTAACTCAAAGCCAGAACAAAGCCCTGTTATTTCAGAATTTATTTCATATTTAAGCTTATTTTTATATTTCCCTTTTGAGATATTATCCGTAAAATATTTTAACTCCTCTATAGGACTTAAAATATATTCTTTAATAAATACATACATCTTTAGAAAAACTACCACAGTTACCATTATTCCAATAATAATAGGAATAAAATAAGTCCAAATTTCATTTCTATTAAGCTGCTGTTTAGAAATAGAAAATATACTGTTCCCAACAGTTCTGCCATTTACCACTACAGGAAAAATATAGTTATAGGTCTTATCTGTATCTATATTAATGTATTTTATATTTACTTCTTCATTGTTTACATTTATGTGATTTGAATTATAGATAGTTTGTCCATCTAAATTCAAAACCTGAAGTTTAAATTTATTCTTCTCTAAGATATCTTCTAATTCACTTATAGACTTAAGGTCTTTTAGTTGGCCAAAATTAACTTCCACATAACTTAAGGCTTCATTGACCAAAACCTTGGTCTCCTTATAATTAGGAAGTTTTGAGATCTCCTTATAATTTTGAACTACTATAAGAAAGGTAATTAAAGCTGTTGCAATAAGAATACCTAATATAGAAATTATTAAAGAAATAAAATAGCTTTTAATTTTGACCTGCTTCATTTTTCTACACCCTGAAATTTATAACCAACACTCCATACAGTCTTTATAAATACAGGGCTTGAAGGATTTTCTTCTATTTTTTCTCTAATTTTTCTTACATGTACGGCTATAGTGTTTACATCACCAAACTCCTCAAAACCCCATACCTGTTCAAATAGCTGTTCCTTACTAAAAACCTGATTGGGGTTATTGGCTAGAAAACTTAACAATTCAAACTCTTTGGCAGCTAGACTAACTATCTTATTATCTACAAATACTGAATAGGATTTACAATGTATTTGGAGGCCCCCATATTCTAAAATATCTTTTTTTGAATTAAAGGTAGATTTTTCATATCTTCTCAAATGAGCCTTTACCCTTGCAACTAATTCATTAGTACTAAAGGGTTTTGTAACATAATCATCTGCACCAAAGCCTAAACTCAGTATTTTATCTATATCTCCACTTTTAGCACTTAACATCAAAATTGGCATGTCAGAATCCCTTCGAATGGTTTTGCAGATTTCAATTCCATCCATGTCTGGCAACTTTATATCAAGGATTACCATGTCAGGTTTTAAGGTTTTACATTTTATTAAACCAACCTTTCCCTCATAGGCCTTTTCAACTATATATCCCTCTGCTTTCAGATATACTTCCACTATATTAACCAATTCTTTTTCATCATCTATAATAAGTATTTTTTCTCCACCCACCATTAACACTCCTCTCAAGTATGTATCTTATGGTATCATTTTACCATTTATCCTCACCTTTTTCACCTATAAATGGCAACATGTGTCTTAAAGATAACTTATTTACAAAATAAAAAAATGGCTGTCTCAATTTTGAGACAGCCGTTTTTTTTATTTTTTCTCCTGTGGAGTTATATCCTTATAAATATAATCAAAAAGCTGTTGTTTAGCTGTAGCTAGATCGTATACCACGTAGGAAACACCATCTATAGTCGGAGTTGTAAGATAGGAGTCCAGTGGAAATCTTGCCTGCACAATATTTTTAGTACCTGAATTTAATGCACTTAGGCCAAGACTAACAATATCTGTTGTAGAAAGACTTGTTTCAACGAATTGTGTTAGCTTGCCTGCCGTTGAAGGAAAACTTGCTACCCCACCTGACATTACTTTATTAAGCAATGCAGTTAATACAGTTCTCTGTCTTTCCGTTCTTTGTTGATCATTACCTATATACCTAATTCTTGAATACCCTACAGCTTGCAAACCATTTAAGGTTTGTAAACCTGGCTTAGTAACTTGAACTGGCTTTACCTTTTGATGACTAGCTGTGTCAGTTTGATAATCATTAATGAACTGAATTTCGTTCTGTTTAACATCTATTTTAACTCCACCAAGTTGAGTAATGATTTTATCCATAGAATAAAAATCTACTGTAACATAATCTTTTATGGCCAAGCCAAAATTTTGATTAAGAGTCTTAACAGCAAGCTGAGGACCCCCATAAAGATAAGCTGAGTTTATTTTATTCAAGCCGTGACCAGGAATGGCGACCCTTGAATCTCTCATAATGGAGGTAAGCTTAATTTTTTTATGTTCCTTGTCGATGGTAGCAATGAGGATTGTATCTGAATTTCCAACTTCTTTTTCCGTTCTTCTATCTACTCCAAAAAGAGCAATAGTAACTGGTGGATCCTTGATTTCTTCTAATTTTTTAACTACATCAGGTGATATAGCTAGACCTTTATTAGACTTGTCCAACTCTACTGTATTTACATTAGATAATGTAAAGTAAAAATAGCCTATTACTGAACTTAATATAAAAATAACAAGTATCACTATAGCCAAAATTACTTTTTTTATTTTACTTTTTTTACTCTTTTTTTTACTTGGAGTTTTTTTCAGAGTTGAATCTACAAATTCCTTTTTATTTTTATCCAAAATATAAACCTCACTTAATTAAAATTATTATTAGCATTTATATTATACTATTTTCTTTTCATAAAAGAAAGCAAAAAAAGACAAGCCCTTTTGTAAATTGTTAACAAGGAATTAGTCAAATAAACTTAGTATCTCACCTTGAATCGAAAGTCTTTCGTCATAGGGCCTGATTAAATCCTTGATTGTAGAAAGCTTATTATAGGAGTTATTAACCCACAATTCTGTTTCTTCTGCTTTACTTAAAATAAGGGGCATCCTGTGATGAATGGAAGACATTTGGTCATTTGCTTCAGTTGTAATTATAACAAAAGCTGTATAAGGCTTACCTTTCATGTCAATAACAGTATTATATAATCCAGCCATGTAAAAAAAATCTCTAGTGTTTGGCTTAATTAGATATTTATGCTTCTTTTTACCCACTGACTTCCACTCGTAAAAAGCAGTGGCTGGTATAAGGCAGCGCTTAGACATTAATAGATTTTTGAAAGTAACCTTTTCCTCAAGGGTTTCTCCTCTTGCATTTATTAAGAGACTATTCTTTTCTTTATGAAAAGGAAAACCCCATTTGAAGAGGTTAAGGTTTTCATCATTTTTTTCTTTGGTAACAACAGGCGCTAAATCCGTAGGATAAATATCCCCTAGTTTAATTTCAACTGATGTAGCTTTATACTTTTCAGAAATATCTTTAAGTATCTTATTAATTTCACTATTTTCTTCTTCAGAAAAAATAACAAATCTACCGCACATAAACAAATCCTCCTAATGCTTCTACAAATTTCAAGTTTACTACAATTACTTAGAAATACCCTTGGCGCCTTTAAAAGCTTTTCTAATTCACTAGCAGGCATAGGTTTATACAACATTTCGCTATTTTAATACTGTCTAAAGGAAATTGTTATATAAATACTTTCAGTTAATGCATATCTACTTATTGTACATTATATAGGAAGGGAGGTGAATTTAAATGGAACCTACTGCTTTTGTAACCTTAATAACAAATGTTGGCTTTCCCGTGGCTGTTAGCGCCTATTTGCTTATCAGATTAGAAAAACAGATTATTGGCCTAACCTCATCTATAAATAAACTTAATACAATTATTTCTGCTAAATTGGGAGTTGTTATAGATATTGGTGATGGCAATAAGACAGCTTAGATTTTTTCCTTCTGATAAACCTATAGGTCAGACTCCCAGATTTGTATATGATGAGATTATATTACTTCGTACCCATTAAGAACAACCTCTAATTTCCCAGTTCCCGGGTCAATTATTAAGCCGTGAACTTTTATATCCTTAGGAATTAGAGGGTGGTTTTTTATCAACTCTACGCTCTCTTTAATGGACTCCTCCACAGAGTTAAAACCATGTAACCACTTCCTTATATCAATTCCTGCATTACATAAGGTTGTTATCACTTCCAGTGAGATTCCTCGCTGTACTGCTTTTTCTATAATCTTATCTACATTTAAATTACTCATACCACAACCATGGTGACCAATTACTAAAACTTCATCTGCTTGATACTCATAAACGGCAACCACAATACTTCTTACTATGCTACCAAAGGGGTGCATTATTGATGCACCTGCATTCTTAATAAGTTTTACATCCCCATTTTTAAGATTTAAAGCCTTTGGAAGTAGCTCCGTTAATCTAGTATCCATACATGATAAAATTACTAACTTTTTATTTGGTTCTTTTGATGTTATATATTTATCGTATTCTTTAGTTTCTACAAATAATTTATTATAGTCTAATATTTCTTGTAATTTGTTCATATTTCCTCCCAAACTTATTTATTGTAATACCTAATTCACCAATTTTATAGGAGCTAGGATTAATAAGTGAACCTAACATTTTTTGCATCTCATAATATGCCCCTATTCCTCAAGTAATTTTTCGAATATGCTTTATTATATTATATTAATTAAAGGTATTCTACTGATTTTAGCTGAACGCAACAAAAATTTTTCTTAAATATCCTTATAACATCTTTACAATTTTTAAATTGGTATCCTTAGACAAATCAAAATACTCAGAATCAATGGAGATAATTGGCTTTGTTATAACTTGTGGTGGAACATATACAATTTCACCAGTTTGGCTGGTATTCAATAAAACCTTGGAGCCTATGTAGCAGGTAGCTATATTAGATAAAAAAGTATTTACTATATGTATATCAAATTTATTAAAACCTTGTCCTTGAATCATTTCAAAGGCTTCAAAGGGATTTAGTCTTTTCCTGTACGCCCTTTCTGAGGTTATAGAATCATAAAAATTGGTAATAGCTATAACTTTTGAACAAATACTCATCTCTGTTCCACCTACTCCTGCTGGATAACCAGACTTATCCTCTCTTTCGTGATGCATTAATACAGCTTCCTTAGTTTCCTGTGAAACACCATCTATATCCTTTATTATATCAAAACTATAAAGAGGATGTTTTTTTATCTGTTCAAAATCCTCAACATCTAGCTTCTCCTTTTTATTTAGTATTAAATTTGATATTTTTGTTTTACCAACATCATGAAGTAATCCAGAATGGATAAGATACACTATTTTACTTTGAGGTAACATCAACCATTTTCCTAGTAGCATAGCGTACATTGAAACGTTTATACTATGAGTAAAGGTATAGTCATCAACAGATTTTAATTGGCTAAGACACTGAACAATATAATATTCATTGTCTATAGGCTCGTACAACGAATTGGATATTAAGTTTATTTTTTCAATACTTACCTTCTTACCTTTTGATAAATCAGTTAGAATTTCCTTAATTTCCAAAACAGTCTTATTATACCTTTCCCTTAGTTGTTTAAAAGCAATATCTTTATATTTAATAGATTCATCTTTACCTACTCCATAAATCCAAATATACTCTATTTCAAAAGCAATTAATTTGTTCTTAATATAACTATTTATTGTAGTGTTTTCGACAACAACTGTTGCACCATATTTACTTACAACCTTTTGTCCAATTATCTCGCCAAGTTTACATTCCTTAGTTAGTATGCATACTTTCTCCATCATTTTTCGCTCCCAAATTGTATAATATTTATATTATATCATACTATTGGTAAAGCTTTAATAAGTAAATCCTAAGATACACCTTATGGATTTATAATACTAATCATTAATAGCAAGATGTAATATGTATAATTTATTATTGCATAGGAAAATAAAATCCATTCCACTACACTCACAATAATACTCCGTAAGACTACTAGCATAATTCTCTGTCCCTGAAGCCCAAACTTCAACTGGATCATCAGTAAAAAAGTCTTTCACCATTTTTATAAAGGAGGTAGTACAATACTTTCTTCGTTCTGAAACGTATGAATACTTTTCTGTATATTCATTTGAGAACACTCCTAAAAAGTAATATTCAAGACCTTTAGATAAAATATCCTCTAAATTACTTACTGGTTTAAACTGAAAGTTAAAAATCTTTTTAAATTCATGATTATAGTTAACCATATTATTTTTTAGAAATTCATATTGTTGCCTTAAATAGCATAATAATGTGGATTTTAGATCTCCATCATAATCTATACTGTCAAAGTAGAAGCTACAGCCGTGATTACAATATCGATTTAAACATTTAAACGCTTTCAAAAACCCCTTTATTTCATTAAACTTATCCTCTCTCATAGTTCCTTCCACCCTCACCAATACTTAATCGTTACCTATATATAGATTATAATACATTATTTTACATAAAGCTATACAGGAAAAGTATACAATTAAGAGTAATAAAAAAAATAACACCAGTTCAAACTGGTGTAAAGAGTGGTTATATTTAATAGGGGGATCCTATACATTTATAATAGTCCTTTTATGTGACAATAACATGACTAAACTGATAATAAATTATGAACAACAACTTATATTCTTTCAATTAATTCTTCAACAAATTTACTATAAGCTTTTGAGCCTACAGAACTATTAAAAGTTAAATTTATAGGTTTTTTTAAAAGCTCTGTTTCAGAAATTTTAACATTAATCGGTATATAATTTTTAAATAACAACTTTTTAATTTCAGGATCTTCCTCACAGTATTCAATGAAATCATTTGATAAACTATTTCTTTGGTCGATTTTATTTAGAAGTATCCCTTTGATGTTATTTGGGATGCTCAATCTTTCACATATATTACCCCAAAGTGCATCTATAAGTTCAATACCCTTTATTGAATTCATACCTACATCACTTACCAGTATTATTGCATCACTTAATATAAAACAGTTTTGGTTAATTACACTCATACTCGGATTTGTGTCAATGATAATATAATCATATTCAGCAAACATATCTTTATTTTTATTTAGGTAATTTTTAATTAAAAGTTCTCTTCCTGCATAATTAATTATCTTTAACTCAGTTGCTGACATAAGTATAGAGGATCCTATGGCATCTAATGTTGGTAATTCAGCAATGGGGGTTTTAATTATTACTTTATTTATATCAACGTCACTATCTTCAAAAATATCCTGAATACCCATATATCCTTCCACAGTCTCATCTATACCTAGATTTGAAGTCAGATTGGCTTGTGGATCTGCATCTATTGCAAGCACCTTGTTTCCTAATTGGGCAAGTATACCTACTGTTGCACTAGCAGTCGCTGTTTTCCCAGTTCCACCCTTTAAAGTTCCAAAGGTTATTATCTTAGGCATTTTGTTTTCCTCCCACTCAACTCATTTATATAACGTCCTTTTGAATAATGTATATTCCTCTTTATTTATTCTACATTAATTCGCATTTCCCTCTTTTTTTCGAGGTATTACTGGTAATTAACTTATTAAACTTACTATATTGGAAAATGTACCCCGAAAGGTAAGTTCCCTGCTGAGATTTTTAGAGACGCAGGGTTTGACTTAAATATTATTGGAAATGAAAATCCCGGAAGGTCTTTAGATCGTTGGAAAAAAACTTATTTAACAACAGGTAAAAATGGGTTAACGGTTGAAAGACGAGGACGTGGAGGAATGGGACGTCCACAAAATTCAGAAATGTCCATAGAAGAGCGTTTGACTGCAGCAGAAGCAAAGTTAGCATACCTCGAGATGGAGAATGAATTCTAAAAAAAATTAGACGAACTGGAAAGGAGGAATGCAAAGAAGTAGTTGTGTTACCACGCGATAAATACGAAATCATTCAGAAAATCTATTTGAAATATAAGAATAGTCGTAGACTCAAAAAAAATAATATGACAATTTGTGTAAAACAATTGTGCCAGATTGCCTGTGTAAGTATATCTGGATATTACAAGTGGAAAAGCACCGAAGAAAGCAGAAATGAGCGGTTTGAGAAGGAACTGGTTGATTATGAATCATAAAAAAGTTATTCGTCTGATGAGAAAGTATAGCTTGAAATGCAAAATTAGAAGAAAAAAACATATGGAAATACATTTGATAAAAATAGAATTGAGCATACCTATCCAAATCTTATAAATAGTACATTTGACTGTATAAAGCCTTTTTCAGTCCTTCATACGGATATTACTTACATAAAATTTGTTTTTGGAGGCAAAACGGCATATTTGTCAGCAATCAAAGATCAGACTACCAGAGAAATATTAGCCTACAAAGTTTCAAATTCTCTTGAAGTTTCTTTTGTTATTGAAACAGTAAAGGATTTGAAATACTACGCATTAAATGAAAATGCAATTATTCATAGTGATCAAGGTGTTCATTATAGCAGTAAAAAATACAATAAAGCAACAGCAAAAGTAGGTTTAAGTGCTTCTATGTCAAGGCGAGGAAAATGTGTAGATAACGCTCCAATAGAATCATTCTTTGGACATATGAAGGACGAAGTTAATTTTAAAACTTTTCAAACACTTGAAGAAATAGTTGAGATAATTGATAGGTACATATATTATTATAATAACTACCGACCGCAATGGACTTTAAAAAAGATGACTCCGATTGAATATCGAAATCATCTTATAGGTGTAGCATAGTCTCTTTTTTATACTCTACTTTATAGGGTACACTTTCTTTTTTAACTACTTCTTTACCGGTTTAGGATCAATTATAGCAGCCTCACCACGTTCTCCAGTTCTTATACGAAGGGCATCAGTAACTTCATAGATGAATATTTTACCATCACCAATGTTCCCAGTCCTAAGAATCTTTGTAGCT